>JAQUGU010000069.1:0-5173 GCA_028683995.1 Syntrophomonadaceae bacterium
CCTTTGTGGTTCATGCGGGCTGATCTCCACAGGGCCAGACCTTTCCAGAATATAGACCAGATGAGTAGTGGATACATAATCATTGGATTAGTTAATGCCTGCTGAATAAATTCCACTATCAACAACTCCTTTTAGCCTTATATATGCATTATAGCAGGTTTTGTTTTTAGGGTTAATATGTCCGGGGACTGTCCCCGGACTTATTGCCGATCACAGTCCTCCTAACACCATGGCGGCGATGGCGAAGTAGATGAGCAGGCCCAGGACGTCGGTTATTGAGGTTATCAGGGGATTGCTGGCTACGGCCGGGTCCAATCCCATTTTGGTAAGGAGGAAGGGTAGCATTACTCCTATCAAATTGGCGGCTACAACAACGGTTAACATGGTAAGGCCCACGATTAAACCAATCTCATAGCCACCCCGCAGAGAGCCGAAAATCAAACCGATAATTCCCATGAGTAAGCCCAGTAATAAGCCTACCATCAGTTCCTTTAAAAAGACTTGCAGCCATTCATTTATATGTACATCGCTGGTGGCGATGGCGCGTACCATCAGGGTAGAGGCCTGGGCGCCGGCATTACCTCCGCTGCCCAGTAAGAGGGGAATAAATATAGTAAGAACTATAACGGTTTGCAGGGTTTCCTCATATATGGCGATGATGCCTGCAGAAAAAAGGCTTATCAAAACCAGGGCGATTAGCCAGGTAATTCTCTTGCCTACCAGGTCCTTGACGCTGGATTCCTGGTAGCTGGCTTTCAGCGGAGTTACGGCTGCGGTTTTATGGAAGTCTTCGGTAGCTTCTTCTTCTGCAACATCCATTACATCGTCAAAAGTAACCAAACCCAGGAGTATTCCACCTGAATCTACCACCGGCAGGGAAAAAACGTCGTATTTCTGCATGAGTTTAACTGCCATTTCCCGATCATCGAAGGCACTGAGACTGATGAAGGAATTGTCCATGATGGTTTCCACCGTATCCTGGGGATTGGCCAAAACAAAAAGCGATAATTCCAGCGAATCCAGCAGTTTCCAGGATTTATCGGTGATATAAATGGTATGCAGGGTTTCGCTGTTGCGTGCTTTTACCCGGATGTGATTGATGGCCTCCTGAATAGTCCACTGCGGCCTTACCGCTACATATTCGGGAGTCATGAGGCGACCAACACTCTCTTCGGGGTAGCCCAATAAGAACCGGGCTTCTTTTAAATCGTCCGGGTTCAATAGATTGAGCAGGCGCTGGGTAACCTGGCCGGGTAACTCTTCAAACAACGCGGTTCTATCATCAGGGCGCAGGTTGGCCAGGAGGTAGCGGGTTTCTTCATTGGTCAAATCTTTTAACAGGGAGTTGCGGTCTTCTTTGTCCAAATAGGAGAATACGTCCGTTGCCACCGGTCGGGGTAAAAAGCGAAATAATATTACCCGGTCGGACTTAGTTAAGGCGATTAACAGTGATGCCACATCCGGTATGAAGTGGTCGCTCCATGACAGCTGCCTTATTTGATTCCATTGCTCTTCTTTTATTAAGTTGAGTATCTGTTCCTTCATTTCTTCCATAATAATTTCCTCTATATCCATTTCAAATTGCTAGTTTAATTATATGTGCTAAAATGCATCATCACAAGTTAGTGGTAGTAAGGAAGCTTGCTTACAAGCGTGCCTGGTTGTATTCTACCTTTAACTCACGTAAAATAGTAAATGTTTTACGGACATCTTTAAGGAGGTTAGTAAATGCGATTCTGGTTGATAACCTTGCTGGTTCTGGCAATTGACCAGTTATCGAAGTTATGGGTAGTAAATAATTTTGCCCCGGGTGATAGCCGGGTAGTAATGGACAAGGTTTTATGGCTGACTTATGTGCAGAATCAGGGGGCGGCTTTTGGGATTTTACCGGGGCGTTCCTGGTTGTTTTTTATATGTGCTATTCTGGCTATAGTAATACTGGTGACCATAAATAGCAGGCAGCGTCTGTCGGCGGCCATGCAGGTGATTTTTGGCCTGATTACGGCCGGTACGGCAGGAAATTTGCTGGATCGGTTGCGCTTTAATTATGTGGTAGATTTTTTCGACCTGGGCTGGTGGCCGGTATTTAATATTGCTGATATGGCTATAGTATGCGGTGCCATATTACTGGTTGTAAAGTTATTATGGAATGAAAAAGGTGAGAGTCGTGCCTGAGATTGAGTTAATTATAGTTGTGGAAGAAATGGACGGGGAAAGGCTGGATGCCATGGTAGCGGAGCAGGTGGAGCAGCTTTCCCGCTCCGTAGTTAAAAGTTTAATAAATGATGGTCAGGTGCTGGTTAATGGGGCGAGGCAGAAGGCCAGCTACCATGTGCGGGAAGGGGATGAAATTACTATAGAAATCCCGCAGCCGCAGGTGTTAGAGCTGAATCCCCGTGATATCCCCCTGGAAATCATTTATCAGGATGAGGACCTGGCAGTTATTAATAAGCCTAAAGGTCTGGTAGTACACCCGGCTCATGGTAACTGGGATTATACTTTGGTAAATGCTCTACTTTTTCACATTAAGGACCTTTCCGGTATAAACGGGCAAATTCGGCCCGGCATTGTCCACCGTTTGGATAAGGATACTTCCGGGGTAATGGTAGTGGCCAAAAATGACGCCGCCCACCGCAGCCTGGCTGCCCAGATTAAGGAGCATAGTATTAAACGGGAGTATATCGCACTGGTGCACGGTATCATTAAGGAAAACCTGGGTACTATTGATGCTCCCATTGGCCGCAGCAAGACAGACCGCAAGAAGATGGCGGTAATTGCTGATGGTCGGCCTGCGGTCAGTAAGTATCAGGTATTGGAGCGTTACCATAATTATAGTCTGGTCAAGGTGGAGCTTTTAACCGGACGCACCCACCAGATCAGGGTGCATTTTGCCTATATTAAACACTCGGTAGTAGGAGATCCACTGTATGGCTCCGGGAAAAAGCATTTCAATCTGGATTCGCAGGCTCTGCATGCCCACCTGCTTGGATTTGTTCACCCCCTCACTGGTAACTACCTCGAATTTACCAGCCCCCTGCCTGAATATTTTCAAGAAATTCTGGTTTCCCTGCGCCTATAAGGAGTCAGAAGTAAACTCTTTCAGTTATTATTGGAAATTACAAAATATTCCGACATTACAAAAATATTGACATTGACATTGCGATTGTATATTCTGCAAACTAAGATTTATTGTTACCTGGTGGTTCAGGCACAGGTAATGAGAGGAGTACAGTAGATGGGAAAACCTCAAAACATCACTCTAAAGGAAGCAGCAGGACTCATACAAGATGGGCAGCAAATAACTTTCGGCGGGTTTACCATATGGCGCAGGCCCATGGCCTTTGTTTATGAATTAATTCGTCAGGGTAAGAGAAATCTACACCTGCTGGAAGTTAACGGGGGTACGCACAGCGAGATTTTGATCGGTGCCGGCTGTGTAAGCATTTGGGAATCTTGCTGGTCCGGGCATGAACTGTATGGAAAGTTAGGTGAGATGGTAGCTGACCGTCATGTTAACGGGGGCATGATTGTGGAGGATTACAGCCACGGGCATATGGTAGCTCGAATCCTGGCCGGGGCTTATGGTCTGCCTTTTTTCCCCAGCGCCCAATCCCTGGGGACTGATCTTTTGAATCCGGAATTTGATTCCCTGGGCCGAGCTGGACTAAGGGATGGCTCCCACCCGAAAATCCC
This sequence comes from Syntrophomonadaceae bacterium, assembly GCA_028683995.1. Classification (GTDB taxonomy): domain Bacteria; phylum Bacillota; class Syntrophomonadia; order Syntrophomonadales; family Syntrophomonadaceae; genus UBA4844. The sequence goes on from JAQUGU010000069.1 coordinate 3,694, forward strand.
CCGGAAAAAGTATGAGTTTGCCCCTGATCCTTTCTATGATCGGGGAGAGTTGCTACTGTTGCCGGCGGCCAATCCTGACTGGGCCATATTTTATGCCTCCCAGGTGGGGGAGGAAGGTACGGTGCGGGTAAATGTGCAAACTTATGCCGATTCCGAAGTTATCAAGGCGGCTGATAAAGTAATCGTCTTGGCAGAGGAGATTGTCCCGGAAAGTTACCTGCGTCTGGAACCGGAGAAGAATATTGCTGCCGGTTATGCCATTAATTATCTGATTAAGCTGCCCTGGGCTGCGCATCCTACCGGCTCGCAGGGATTTTATGATGTGGATGCTGACTTTATTCGCACTTTTTATCGGGCCTCCAAGAGCCAGGAGACTTTTGACCGCTGGGCAGATGAATGGATATTCGATATTCCAGACCATGAAAGGTATTTGCAAAAACTAGGAATTGGCCGCCTGGAGAATATCAGGGCTAATCCGGTACTGGGGTACTCTACCAGACAAAAAAGGGGGACAAGATAAATGGCTCTAAATAAATTATCGGTTGCGGCATATTCATATAGTCCCATGGATTTGCTGGCAGTTGCTGCTGCCCGCGAGGTTAGAGATGGCGATATTGTTTTTACCGGAACGGGATTGCCGATGCTGGCTATCATGCTGGCCCAGCATACTCATGCCCCTAATTCGGTTTGTATATATGAAGCAGGCAGCATAGATGGTCGTCCCCTTGATTTGCCGACCTCAGTTGGTGATGCCCGTTGCGCCTACCAATCAGCGGTAATATCGGGACTTACAGAGACGTTATATGGGCAGCTACACTGCGGCTATGTGGATTTGGCCTTTTTGGGAGGCGCGGAAATAGATAAATACGGCAATGTCAATACTACCGTACTGGGGGATTATAATAACCCGTTAAAAAGGCTCACCGGCAGTGGCGGTAACCCGGATGTGAATTCCCAGGCCCGGCGTACGGTTTATATAATGGTTCAGGAGAAACGGCGTTTTAAGGAGCAGGTGGATTATATTACTGCTCCCGGATGGCGCATTCGCAAATGGCCGGGGGGCGAATATGTGCACCGCCGGGAAGTGTACGGGAAATATTTCCGCGGGGGAGTAGAGGCGGTCATCAGCAATATGGCTGTGTTCAGGTTTGATGAAGAAGGGGTAATGTATTTGGACACCGTACATCCTGGTTTTACGGTGGCAGATGTACAGGCCCATTGCGGGTTTGAATTGAATGTTTCCAGGGTCAAGGGAGAAACCCTGCCCCCTACCCAGGAGGAAATTGATTTGCTTTACCAGGTAATAGACCGGGAAGGAATATTTCTGCCGTAACTCTTTACCCCTCATTTTTTGTTGACAACGGGTTTTCAATTTATTACACTTATCAAGGACCTTTAAGTTGGCCCGAGAGGCTAGCAAGGATGCAGCGTGATGTTTAGCCTGCTTATGGCTTGAAGGCCGGGGCAGGTTTTTTTGTAC
>JAQUGU010000069.1:5273-8321 GCA_028683995.1 Syntrophomonadaceae bacterium
GTTGACAACGGGTTTTCAATTTATTACACTTATCAAGGACCTTTAAGTTGGCCCGAGAGGCTAGCAAGGATGCAGCGTGATGTTTAGCCTGCTTATGGCTTGAAGGCCGGGGCAGGTTTTTTTGTACCTACAATAAGGAGGGGTGGCCATGCAGCTGCGTGACAAGAATGTCATAATGGACGAGATGGGCATTAAGAGGGCCCTTACCCGCATAGCTCACGAGATTATTGAGCGCAACAAGGGCGTAGAAGATGTGGCAGTCGTTGGCATCCGCAGGCGTGGAGGTCCCCTGGCCCAGAGATTGGCGGCACGGATTGAAGAAATCGAGGGAGTAAGTGTCCCGGTAGGCATTTTAGACATTACCCTTTACCGGGATGACCTGACCACCCTGGCATCACAACCGTTGGTTCACCGTACCGAAGTGAATTTTGATATAAACGGATTGACTATTGTACTGGTAGATGATGTGTTATACACTGGTCGTACCGTTCGGGCGGCCCTGGATGCGTTGATAGACCTGGGACGGCCAAAAGCCATACAACTGGCAGTCCTTGTAGATAGAGGGCACCGGGAGTTGCCCATTAAGGCCGATTTTATAGGGAAAAACGTACCCACCTCGCACCAGGAAGAAATATCAGTTCGGGTGAAGGAGATTGATTCCAAAGACGAGGTGGTTATACAGGAAATAGTTAAAACATAGTAATAGCAACCCTTTAATCTAGTCCCGTGAGGCTGGCAAGGGAAAAGCTACCGGAGAAAGGTGGGCCTTCCTTGCTGAGTGTAAGGAAGGCTTTTTTTGTTGGCAGCGTAATTTTGTGTTAATGGTGGTAAGCTATAAAATCAGGAGGAGGCGCTACAGTGGGATTTGAACAGAGAAAAGATTTGCTGGGACTACGAGAATTGAGCCGGGAAGACATAGAACTTATCCTGAATACTGCCCTGCCCATGAAGGACATTATTAAACGGGATATTAAGAAAGTTCCTACCCTGCGGGGGAAGGCCCTGGCGACCGTTTTTTATGAGCCCAGTACCCGAACTCGTACCTCTTTTGAGATAGCCGGGAAATATTTAAGTGCCGATACGGTTAACCTGACAGTTAACACCAGCAGTGTGTTAAAAGGGGAAAGCCTGCGAGATACCATCAAAACCATTGAGGTAATGGGGTTTGACCTGATGGTGATGCGCCATTCTATGAGCGGTACCCCACATTATGTGGCTCGTAACACCAGAATGCGGATAATAAATGCCGGCGATGGCGCTAACGAGCATCCTACCCAGGCACTCCTGGATATGTTCAGTATTAGGGAGAAGAAGGGAACTCTGGAGAACTTGAAGGTAGCTATAGTGGGGGATATTCTGCATAGCCGGGTGGCCCGCTCTAACATATATGGTCTGAGTAAATTTGGATGTGAAGTACGGGTAGTAGGACCGTCAACCTTAATGCCTCCCGAAATTGAGAAACTGGGGGTAAAAAGATATTACAGTCTGGATGAGGCCTTGAATGGAGTAGACGTAATCAATGTCTTGCGTATTCAGCGGGAACGCCAACAGCTGGGCCTTTTCCCTAGCCTGGATGAATACGCCGACCTTTATATGATATCCTCGGAGCATTTGCTGCGGGCGAAGGATGATGTATTGGTTTTGCACCCTGGACCTATGAACCGGGGAGTGGAGATATCCAGTCAATTGGCAGACAGCAATGTGGCAGTCATAAATGAACAGGTCACTAATGGAGTTGCAGTACGGATGGCGCTTCTGTTCTTAATGATGGGAGGTTCAAAAGATGAGATTGCTAATTAAAGGGGGAAGGGTAATAGACCCGGCTCATGGCCTGAACGCCATTATGGATGTATTGCTGGAAGAAGGCCGGATTGTGGCAGTGAAAAATGGCCTGTCGGATAACGATGCCGAAGTTATAGATGCCAGGGATAAATTAGTCTGTCCGGGATTTATTGATATGCATGTGCATCTCCGGGAACCGGGGCAGGAATATAAGGAAGATATCAGCTCAGGCTCCAAAGCGGCTGCTGCCGGGGGATTTACCACCGTATGCTGTATGCCCAACACAGAGCCGCCTATTGATAATGCTGCCATAGCCAGTTTCATCCGGGAAAGGGCACGCAAAACTGGTCTGACCAATGTATTACCTATCGGCACCATAACCCGGGGCCGGTCCGGTAATGAGTTAAGTGAAATGGCGGAGCTGGTCTCTGCTGGCTGTATAGCCGTTTCTGATGATGGTAGTCCGGTAATGCGCGCAGATGTTATGCGTAATGGGCTGGAATATGCGAAGATGTTTGGACTTCCGGTGCTGGCCCATTGTGAAGACCTGAATCTTTCTCGCGATGGCCAGATGCACGAAGGGTATTATTCTATTATATATGGACTTAATGGCATACCGGTGGAAGCGGAAGAAGTGATGATAGCCCGGGATATTATGCTGGCCCGGCTAACCGGAGGGCATTTGCATGTATGCCATATTTCCACCATGGGAGCAGTTGATTTAATCAGGGAAGCAAAAGAAGAAGGTATTCAGGTAACTTGTGAGGTGACACCCCATCACTTGATTTTAAGTGATGAAGCCGTGGGCAGTTATGATGCTGATACCAAGGTTAGCCCGCCCCTGCGTTCCTGGGAGCATATAGAGGCTTTAAGAGAAGCTTTAAACGAAGGTGTTATCGACTGTATCGCCACGGATCATGCTCCTCATCACCTGGAATGCAAGGACTGCGAATATGTTCTGGCCTCCCCGGGTATTTCAGGCTTGGAGACGGCCGTGGCTTTGATAATGAATGAACTGGTTAATCCGGGAATACTGGATATAGAGAGAATGGTAAGTCTGTTTACTACCGGACCGGCAGAAATTCTGGGGCTGGATCGGGGGACTCTTACTCCCGGCAAGGTGGCTGATATAACCCTGCTCGACCCTGATGTGATAAAGACGGTTGACCCGGCCAAGTTTTACAGCAAGGGCAAGAATACGCCGTTTAAGGGTAGGGAGTTAAAGGGGTGGCCCTATATGACTATTCGAGCTGGGAAAATTGTGGC
>JAQUGU010000070.1:0-3325 GCA_028683995.1 Syntrophomonadaceae bacterium
CGATAGATTATGGGGTGCTTGCATCTCCAGCAATAGGGATACTGGTGCTCAATTTTGGCCGCCTTTAAAAGCAAACCCCGGGTTTCTAATTCTTCTATAACATTCTTATTAGCATCATGAACATACAGACCTTTAAATGGTCCTCCCTCTTCGGTAAAACAACCGCTGTTATCTACCGGGGAAATTACTTCCAACCCGTATTTCTTACCCACCTGAAAGTCATCATCACCATGACCGGGGGCGGTATGAACACAACCAGTACCCGCCTCCAGAGTTACATGGTCACCCAGCACCAGCAGAGAATCGCGATCGAAGAAGGGATGGCGGCAAACGGCCCGTTCCAGTTCCTCGCCTTTAAATTCTTTTAACACCTGATAATCGGTCCAGCCCAACTCTGCTGCCACGGTTTCCAGCAGTCCTTTGGCTATTACGTATTTTTCGCCATTTATTTTAAGTAAAATATAATCGAACTCGGGATGCAGGCAAATACCGGTATTAGCCGGCAGAGTCCAGGGAGTGGTAGTCCAAATAATTACGTAAGCATCCTCAGGGATTACCCCTTTGCCTTCTTTTACCGGGAACTTGACATAGATTGATGGAGAAGTCTTATCATGATATTCAATCTCGGCTTCAGCCAGAGCCGTTTCGCAATCGCCGCACCAGTATACCGGCTTAAGCCCTTTGTAAATGTAGCCTTTATTAGCCATCTCTCCGAAAACTTTAATCTGGATAGCTTCAAACTCCGGTTTTAAGGTTAGATAAGGATTGTCCCAATCACCCCGAACTCCCAGGCGCTGAAATTGTCCCTTTTGAATGTCCACATATTTTAAGGCATAATCCCGGCAATGTTTCCTAAATTCCACCACATCGGTACGTTTACGGTCCAGGCCCAGGTTTTTAATTGCCTGCTGCTCAATCGGCAAACCATGCGTATCCCAGCCTGGTATATAGGGACTATCATAGCCGGCCATGGAACGATGTTTGATAATCATATCCTTGAGGACTTTATTTAATGTGTGCCCCAGGTGAATATCACCATTAGCATAGGGAGGGCCATCATGTAATATAAATGTGGGTTTGCCCACATTCTTTTCCTGAACCTTAGCGTAAACATCTATTTTGTTCCAATAATCCAGAATCTCCGGCTCTTTATTGGGCAGATTGGCCCGCATGGGAAAATCTGTCTGCGGGAGATTTAGGGTCGCATCATATTTACCTTTTGCCATTAGAAAACCACCTCACCAAATTTGATAATTAAAAAATAGAATTTTAATAGACGCGGATAACGCGGATTCATAAGGATTTACGCGGATAATAATTATAGAAAAAGAAATCTGCGTAAATCATATTAAATCTGTGTCAAAAAAACTTACTGCATTTTCATGCTTGATTGCCGCCTCAGGCTACGGGTGGTCAATATTTAAAATAAAAAAACCTCTCATCCCAAGGGACGAAAGGCATCCTTCCGCGGTACCACCCTAATAGTATACCCTTAACGGGATACCACTCTCAAGCTGTTAACGCCAGCGCAACGTTCAAACCTAATTAACCCGCTCATAGCCGACGGCCATAACCACTTATGAAAATAGAAACTGGGGAATACGTGTTAAATTATATTTTTAACAAGTTCAATGTCCCTCATAATTTTCAGTGTACTCAGTATCTATTTTCTTGTCAACTTCGGAATGAAAACTCCCGGGTGATTTTCAGTGAACTGCAGTACCCGGCTTACACCAGTTCCGGGCTCGCTTATATCCGCCCTTTCACTTACTCTCCCGTTCATTGTTCTTGATAATATCGGGATTCCCTTGAAAATCTTATTTATTTTAGCATATAGACTTTAGCAAAACAACTATCATAAGGATTATTACCATTGATTGGGCCTTATAATACATTTGTTGTAAGTTGTTTACTAATATATTGTCAAATACAATAATATTACTTATGATAGAATAATTTGGCTAAAATAGGAGGATTTTATGCAAATTCCACGAAGTATTGTTTATGAGATATATAAATAGGGGGGCATTAGATTGGGTAGTGGAGATGATAATAACAAAGAAAAGCGCGCAATGATGTTTAAGGTGTGCCTTCGTTCGGGATTGGGAGGCACTGTTTTAGGACTGATAATTGGTGTACTATTATTAAAATTTCCCACTGTGCATATAGTGCTCTTTCCTGCGGTTGTAGCCGGGGTTGGGGCAACATTTATCGGCCTTTTCTCCTCATCTCAGAATTTAAAGGAATTTGTAAATCCTTCGTTGACCATGGCTGATTTTGCCCATCATGTTGCTGAAGGAGATTTAACCCAAAAGATAACTAATATAAGTGATGGCTACATGGCTCGGGTCGCTGACAACCTGAATAATATGGTTGCAAAATTGCACCAGTTGATTAGTGAAACGAATACCGCCACCGATATAATTGTGGAGTCATCTCAGACCCTGCGGGGTTTGTCTCAGCAGACCGGAGTTGCTGCCCGGGAAGTGTCCGCCTCGACTAACGAGATAGCAACCGGTGCCGATACCCAGGCAGAAGCTACCAGTGCGATTACCCAATCAATTACGGAGCTGGCAGCAACTATTAATACGGTAGCTGCCAATACCCAGAAGAGTGTCCATATTTCTATAGATACCGAGTCTGCTATACAGAATGGGGTGGACGCGGTTAAGCTTCAGAATGCCAAAATGGAGGATAGTTATGCAGCCATCGAAGCGGTTAGCCAGGCCGTAGAGATGTTAAACCAGAATTCAACCAAGATAGAACAAATCGTTGAGGTAATAGGCAATATTGCTAACCAGACTAACCTGCTGGCTCTAAACGCAGCCATCGAAGCGGCCCGAGCCGGTGAACACGGTAAGGGGTTTGCGGTAGTGGCAGAAGAAGTCAGAACCCTGGCCGAACAATCGGCCCAATCGGCACAGGAAATAGCTGCTCTAATAAAGCAAATGCAAAACAATACTCACCAGGTAGTTACAGATATGAACACAACCAGGGAGGTTTCTACCCAGCAGGCAGAAGCTATAAAGTCAACCAGCGATATTTTTTCTACTATTGTCACTTCGGTTAACCAAATAAATGCGGAGATTCAAGAAATCTCGGCGGCTACGGAAGAAATGTCGGCCTCCACTGACCATTTGGTTGATAATGTAAATGCGGTTGCTTCTATTGCTCAGCAAACGGCAGCCAATTCCCGGGGGGTCACTGATTTGTCGGGGAAACAGGAACTGTCGGTAGATGCCATGATTAACGAAATCGAATCCCTGAATACCTATGTTGGTAATGTACAGCAGATAGTGAGTACTTTTAAGATATAGGCAACGGA
>JAQUGU010000070.1:3425-6222 GCA_028683995.1 Syntrophomonadaceae bacterium
GCCTGGCAAACGGCGCGGCCATGGGCTATTAAAAGGTGATGGGAATCACTCCATAATGATACCGGTATGACCTGTTTCAGGTCTTTTTCTATTTGGGTAGTATTTTTCGCGGTGCTAATTCCCAGGCGCCGGGCTACCCGTTTCACGTGAGTATCAACTCCCAGCCCGGGCTGGTCAAAACCAACCGACAACATAACATTGGCGCTTTTCCGCCCTACCCCGGGCAGCTTTAATAATTCATCAAAAGTGCCGGGCACTTCCCCGGCGTAATCTACAGCTATTTTCTGAGCCAGACCTTTGATATGGCGGGCTTTGTTTTTATATAATCCCACTCCCCGAATCAACTCTTCCAATTCCTCTATATCCATGGCCGCCAATTCCTGGGCTGAGCTGAACCGGGTAAACAGCTCCGGGGTAACTTTATTAACCTGTTCATCAGTGCTCTGGGCAGATAAGACCACTGCCACCAGCAACTCCAAGCGATTGGAAAAGTGCAGGCGGGTTTTGGCATCCGGATATTCTTTTTTAAGGAGTTCTATAATCTTTCGTACTCTTTCCTTCTCTTGCATAATCATATATTAAACCACCCCTCAATAAATGCAAATCCTGCGACGTCTTACTTCCCGATCAAAACATCTTTCATGACAATAATAAATTTAGTAAAATATATACCATATTCATTAGTGGATTATTTGGATAATCGTCATGTTTGTTATTAACAGGGACTGATACATTTTTTGTTAAATAGGCAAACTATGAATAATATTATTGGGAAATGAATTCGATAAGCAGGTTTTAGAAATGTTTTTAAAAAGACGTACTGAGGCTGAACTCAGTATGCTGCTGGTAGCAATAGTTTGGGGCAGCACCTTTGTTATTGTTAAAAATTCACTGTTGGAAATTGGGCCGTTTCTGTTTCTGGGAATACGCTTTATTCTGGCCTTTGTTCTGTTGGCCCTGGTGTCCTGGCGTCACCTGAAAAGCGCACCCAGGTCTACCTATTATTCCGGCTGCCTGCTGGGAATTTTTTTGGCCATTGGCTATGTATTCCAGACCGTTGGCCTGAAATATACTACTTCATCCAATGCCGGTTTCATTACCGGGTTAAGTGTAGTGTTAGTACCGATAATATATATATTGATGAACCGGCTAAAACCCCGTTTTAGTACCATAATTACCGTACTGCTGGCGTTTATGGGCTTGTTTTTGTTATCATTTCAAGATTGGCATACTTCTCTTTCTTACGGTGATATGCTGGTGCTGGTTTGTGCTTTTGGCTTTGCCTTTCACATAGTCTTTGTCGACCGCCTTTCCTACCAGCATAATGCGTTGGCCATTACCAGTGTGCAGATATTGTTTGTGGGACTGTTTTGCATGGTAGTGGGATTAATTTTTGAACCATGGCCCCAGCGTTTTAGTTTCTCGCTTATTGCGGCATTATTGATTACTTCGATATTTGCAACTTCCCTGGCCTTTCTCCTGCAAAACAGTATGCAAAAGTACAGTACTCCTACCCGTTTTGCGGTTATATTAACTACTGAGCCGGTTTTTGCTGCCCTGGCAGGTCACTTCTGGGCAGGCGAGACCTTTACCCAGCGTGCTCTGGTAGGCGCGGTTATGATACTGGTGGCCATGCTTATAGCCATCCTCAGTCGAAAAGATAGGTCAGGTGTAAGAATGCTATGACGCAGAAAATGTTGGTGAGGGCTGAGACGCATGATTGTAGGGGCAGACCCGTGTGTCTGCCCGGCCGAGCACTAAACCCGGGACAGAACTGCTGACCCGCGGGCGAACACATGGGTTCGCCCCTACATATTATCTTGCACGCCAAGGGTTTGTAGGAGTTGTTCTTTAGATATGCCTCTGATTTCGATTAGCTTGTTGCGGGTGGTTTCGCCCCTGATGAGTATGATGTTTTTACGCGGTAGTTTTAATAAACGGGAAAGGAAATTAACCAGGGCCTGGTTGGCTTCACCTTCCACCGGGGGAGCGGTAAGCTTCACTTTAAGGGCCCCCTCCTGCTCGCCTGAAATCTGGTTACGGGAGGAACGTGGCTGCACCTTTACTTCTATTCTTAAACCCTCATCTGATTCCTGTATGTTTAACACCTTGTTACTCCATAATTTAAAATTGATTCCACTGCAAAAAGTAATAAATATGCATTAACCTGAATAAATAGACGCGGAACCCGCGGAATCATTAGGAAACCACGCGGATTCATTTAGGTTTAAAATAAAGAGAAATACAGAGTATTTCTACGACAATTCAAAATTCGAAATTAAGAATTCAAAATTATTCTTGTACATCCTTTATATTAGCCTCTTCCAGTTTCTCCAGCATCTCTTTTAGATCTCTGCTGTAAAAAAACTGGGAAAGTTCCTCTACTCTATGTTGATTCTTTTCCAGCATCTCCATTTGTCCACCCATTTGCGATTTCAGTTCGGTATTAAAAAGACTCAAGCGCTTTATTACTTCCTGGTATACCATTAATAGTTCAGCTATGCGCTTTTTAGCATCTTCCAGGATTAATTCCGCTTCCCGGCGAGCATTGGTTTTCATATCTTCGGCAGTCTGCTGGGCAAAGATCAGACTATTATTCATGGTATCTTCTATTTTATGGTATTTAAGCAGTTCTGCCTCCAGCCTTTGAATACTTTCCTTAAAAGTAGCATTCTGGCTATAGAGGTTTTCATAATCCTGAGCCAGTTGCATAAGGAAATTTTTAACTTCATCTTGATTGTAACCGCGCAAAGATTTGCCGAATTGTTGGTTACGAATTTCCATAGCCGTAATCATA
>JAQUGU010000070.1:6322-8265 GCA_028683995.1 Syntrophomonadaceae bacterium
AGCAGTTTCAGGTAATTATCCTGCTGCTGCCAGCTACCGGCTTGAAGGTCGTTTATAGCCTTACGATACAGGGCCACCGTTGACAAAAGCTGTTCTGTGTCATAATATTGCCCATCCAGACGCAGGTACCTTAACCCGGCGGTATAAAGCTGCGGCAGATAAGGAAATAGGCCCAAATGATAAGGATAATAAATGTAATTGCGGCAGCGGGCATCAGTAGTAATAGGGTAGCGCTGACCGTGTTCATCTACCAGAGCATAATCCTGTCCCTGACACTGGTTGGTACAGGGTACTTCCTCTGAACCGGCAGTAATATCATATGCCGAACAAAAATCGCTTATCATACCGCAAAGAGGACCATGAATCAGCATTTCCAGCGGCTGTCCGGACTGCATTATTTTTTGCAAGCGGGAGAAATTCAACTCCAGCGAGGCCGTAATTCGTTTTAGACCACTATCAGCAAGAAATGCTGCCGCAACACCATTGCTCAGGTTAAGCCCCGGTCCGCCGCTTACGCTAAATCCTTTATCCAAAGCCAGGCGCAGGCTGCCGTAATCGTTTACCAGCACCTCAGTGAGATTCTGAGCCTTCATCCAGTCCAGCAGTTTTTCTATATCGCTAATTTCATCACCACATACTATACGGGGAGTTTCAATAATTATCGTAGCATCTTCGTTTATACCCTGCTCTAATACTTTGGCTATCTGTTTTTTATTCCAACCGGCGTTATGCTGGCGTATATATTCATACCCTAATATAAAACGGTTTTCTCCGGCATCTATTAAAGAAGTGAGCGCATCCAGATGGGCTACTTTCACCGTTAGTTCTACCGGAACTGTAGTCGGCTTACTATCGGCAAAATCAGTATAATCCTCCCCTTGCGAGCGTTCCAGTAAGCGCTCCAGAGGAGAGGGAGCAGTCGGGAAAAAAGGTTCCCGTTCTCCGCTCAAATCTACCATGTTTGTTTTGGTTCTACCATATAAATTGGCGGTAGTAAAGTTTCTTATCCGGTTTTCGTACAGTTTTTTGGCATCTTCCGGGTCAGGTAAAACATCTTCTTGATTGGCCATAATACCATCCAGAGCTTTTCTATATATCTCTACCAGAAACGCCAGGAAGTCCCCTTCCCGCATACGCCCTTCAATTTTAAAAGAGCTAACCCCGGCTTCTATCAGTGCTTGCAGATGGGAGTGTAAACAGAGGTCTTTGTGAGCCAGGTAATAACCAGGTTCATTACCAGCACCGTCAATCCCCTCCAGGGTATACTGCCAGCGGCAAGGTTTGATACATACACCGCGGTTACCACTTTTGGAAGCAATTATATTACTCATCACACACTGGCCCGTATGGGAGATACATAAATCCCCATGGGCAAAATACTCAATATCTATGCCAGTCTCTTGATGGATCTGAGCTATCTCCTGGAGACTAAGGTTTTTGGACAATATTACCCGGCTGATGCCATGCCCGGCAAAGAATCTAACCGCCTCGGAACTGCCCAAACCTATCTGCACACTGGCATGCAGGGGTACGGTTAAACCCAGTTGCTGGTGTAGTTTGATAATAGCGCTATCCTGTATAATAAGTGCATCTACCCCTAGTTCTTCCAGGAACAGGAGGTAGTCAGATAGCTCCTCTATTTCTTCATCATAATAAAGGTTGTTTATGGTAAGGTACAGGCGCTTGTCCTGCTGGTGCAGGTAGTCCACCGCATCGCGTAATTCCTGGTCAGAAAAGTTAAAACCGGGGCGGAGCAAGCGCATGTTAAATCTCTTGCCGCCCAGGTAGACGGCATCCGCACCGGCAGCAGCAACCTTCTCCATGGCTTCCCATCTACCTGCCGGAGCCAGTAGTTCAATTTGACTATATTCCATTGCTAAAACTAACCCTTTCTATAGAACAGTTATTTGTAGGGAACGGCCCCTGTGCCGTTCCGTCATGTT
>JAQUGU010000071.1 GCA_028683995.1 Syntrophomonadaceae bacterium
AAATAGCTTCTTTTATGTTTGCTAATGCCTCTTCTCGTGTTTTACCCTGGCTGGCACAACCCGGCAGGGCCGGACAGCTGGCAACTATATAATTATCCTCATCTTTAAAAAGAACAACCTTATATTTCACGGCATATCCCCCCTTTCAATTTTCCACAACGATTCTGCTATTTTTATAATTTCATGGTATGGTCTCTGTTCGGTTTTGTCACGAATTGCGCGGTCAATAACTTGTTTTAATGTGATTGGATTATACGGAGGAAAACTCTCATCAGTAAGACCTAGAAGATAAATCTAAAAGCCCAGAAAAGCGAAAGGAAGTCATACTAAAGGTTTGCCGACCAACCACGACTTTCTAACCCCGCAGCTCCTATAAGGAACTACACACTCGCATTTATTGTAAACGCGTAAACCTCCTTTAGTCAAGCTGCGGGCAAAAAAGGAGGTATTGGACAATGAAAATGGTGTATTCCGTGGGTATGAGTGAAGACTTGGTAAGGGATTTAAGTCAGTATATGCTCGATAGAGTTTCCTCGATAAAATCGGAAGAGCTAGAGGAAATAGTGACCACCGAATCCACTTCAGAAAAGAGACGAGAACTTGATGCAAAGCTCTACTTTCCTGATGGTGAATTAGCCTATAAAGGCAGCTTCATAAAGGACAAAGGAAACGGAGAAGGAACTCTGTACTGGCCGGGGCAAGTAATTCAATATACCGGAGATTTCAGAGAAGATCAACCGGATGGAAAGGGTACAAATAGTAGAAAGCCGCTCCTAAAAACGGTTGATATTGGAAATAGAAAATGCTACATTAAGAACAATTGTATATCAGGTTATGGAAGAAGAAAATACAGTTATTATTGTAAACATGTGGTCACATTATGAGTTTTAATCGGCTTTTTAAAAATCCTTGGCCAACTTAATGACACTGAAGGGAAAGATGAATTCAAGTTAGTAGGGAGATTAAGTAGTTTGACAGATTTTAATTTATCGGGCGTCTTAGCCAAAATTATTTATATAATCTGTCGGAACGATAAATCCGTCTTTTAGGAGAGAAACGAATATGAAAAGAATAGTTAGCATTTTTATTGCGTGTATTTTGATTATTGTATTAGCGGGATGTGGCGGAAATGGACATGAAGGTGAAGCAAAAACGCCATCAGGCTCGAGTGTTCAAAAAGGTAGAGATTACCAAAAGGTTATTAATGATTTTGAGGAAAAAGGTTTCAAGAACATTAAAATAGAAAAGTTGGAAGATTTAATTACAGGTTGGATGACAAAAGATGGTGAGGTTGAATCTGTCTCGGTTGATGGCAACAAAGGCTATTCTCCAGATATTTGGTATCCTAACAATGTAGAGGTGATAATCACTTATCATACATTCCCAGCAAAACCTGATTCAACGAAGCAGGAAGATATCCAGAAAGACAACCATGATGAATCCGCAAACGCTGCGCTTGAGGTTACTTTTCCTGTTGAAAATGCAAAACGTTCTGCAGTTGTCGCAATAACTAATAGTTTTGCAACCGATGTAATGACAAAAGACGGAAACACTTATGATGTTTCAAAGTTTCATAGTTATGCAGATACTTCCGGCAATGTTAAAGACTATTTTATGAAGGTAAAATCATGGGGTACTTGGAGTGCGAAGAATGAGCAAACATGGCATGTTGATTCGCTCAAACTCGAGAATGTTCTCGGTACTGTCACCAATGCCGCTCTCGATGTTAATTTTGATGGCACCAACTATGTGATTTCAAACATCACAGGCACATTTGGAAATTCTGGCGCATCTGACGGAATGTCTATGAATTTAAGTGATATAGAGTCTGGAAGAAATAATCCTTATCTTACAGTTCCCGCAAAATTAATAAAGAACGATCGCATTAAGGCAGAGGTCAACGCACTCGATCACTCTGGCGATCTTGACAAATATGTAGCCAGAACTGCTTTCGAAAAGCATGGCAAATCCGTATATCCCTACGGATTTGAGTGCCACTGGATTCTTGATTTAAGAAGCGAAAGCCAAGCAGCTGATGGTTCCTGGTGGTTCAAGGTTGGTGTGACAATAACCAACCAGTATGGTACCAAAAGAGACACAGTTGCGGAAGGTATTCTTAGTGGAAATACTGGCAATCCAATTGTTAAGGAATTTTATGTACGTTAAGGGGTGACAGCTAAATCTATAAATGATCTTAATGGAAAGGCCGGAAGGGTGTTACCGCTCGATGAAATTCAGGAACTGGCCGGAAAAGGAAAGTTACTTTCAGATGATAAACTTCGCTTAGAACGTACAGGAGAAGTATTAAACGAGTATGATATTATTCAGGGTCAATTAAAAAGATTAGAAGCGCCTATGGAAAAAGCCAGGCGTTTAGTTAGTCAAAATGCTCAGGGCGAATATAGGGAGCTGCTTGGGAGAGCAAGTGATATTCAAGGCACTTTAAGAGTAAATATGGTATCTGATAGGACTGATTTTAATCGTCAGGTACAAAGCAATAATGAGGCTATGAATCAGTTTTCAATGTTTACGGGGCAAGGTTTCCTAAAGGTCTTAGATGTAGTTAATAAAGCAGCCCAGGCCGCCGGTAGGGTTCAATATGCTAATCGTGTAAGAGAAAGAGAGTTAGAGGAAAACAGAGAGCATAAGAAGCATAAGCATCATGGCAACCGAGGATATGAATACGAAAGGTAGTGGTTGGTGTCATTATTAGCCTCCGATGAATCAGTAAAGGAGCACCTTGGTTTTTCTAATAACCCGCCTCCATTTCTCCAACAGACCTGTATTTTACAAGCAAAATATCATCCAGGCTTAATCTTAACAATTTCTTCATACTTTATTGAAACTCTCACAATAATTGCTCGGTATTATATGGTCAGAGTTTACAAATAATTTATTTGATTGGAGGAAGGATTATGAAAAAGAGGTTGTCCAAAGTTGCAATTCTAGCTTTATCCCTGTTTTTATTAGCAGGGGTGGTTGCCAGTGTATCAGCAGCCAATGGTACTGCTGGGCAGGCAGGTTTGCGTCAAGGAAATATGGCGGGTCAGCAAAAGGCCCAGACAGCTCTCAAGGCGGTTTCTGACTTAACCGGGTTGAGTGTTGCAGATATCCGCAGTCAACGGACTGAAGGAAACTCTTTAGCAGCTATTGCTGAATCCAAGGGAGTAAGTGAACAGGCAGTAATCGATAAAGTTATCGCTGAGCGTACAGCAGTCCTGGGTAATTTGAAAGCTGATAAGAAAATTAGTGAAGAACAATATCAATCCTGTTTGCATAACATGACTGACAAAATTAAAGCAAATGTAGAAAGAACTGCGGTTGGCCCAAGGAATGGCAATCAGCGCGGCCAGAACAGGGGATCTATGCACGGATTTGGTCAAGGACAAGGAAGGGGATCAGGTTGTGGACAAAATCAGGCCAACTGTCCATATGCTGCCCCCGCAAATCAATAAGCAACAACATATATTACCTATAGGGTACTCTGGATGGGGTACCCTTTACTTATATAATCTTAAACTTGATGTTATACTACAGCATAGATAGCAAGCTGATAAAAGGGGAATATATCATATGGATTCACTTATTCTGCTGGTAGAGGATGAAAAAAAGATTCGCGATATGCTGTCCAAGCATCTTGGTCAGGAGGGTTTTGGAGTAGCCCTGGCGACTGACGGCCTGGAAGCTCTGCAGATGTGGCAGGATATAAAACCGGATTTAATTGTTCTGGATCTTATGCTGCCTGGCTTGTCGGGCTGGGAAGTATTGAAAAGGATCAGGCAGAAAAATAATACCCCGATCATAGTTTTGACTGCCCGGGCAGATGAAGTTGACAAATTATTGGGCCTGGAGCTGGGAGCCGATGATTATATTACCAAACCATTCTCACCCCGGGAACTGGCTCTTCGGATTAAAGCGGTGCTGCGGCGCATTCGTCCCAATGAACAGATTACTAATGTTAGCTTTTCCAATCTTGCTATTAATCCGGAGAGGTTGGAGGCATTAATAGGAGATACTCCATTAGCATTAACCCCAACAGAGTTTAAGATCCTTTTGCTGTTGGCTGAGAATCCCGGGCAGGTTTTTTCCCGCCTGCATATTTTGGAGCGCGTATTTGGCGATATCTACGAGGGTTATGAAAGAACTATCGATACTCATATCAGTAATTTGCGCCATAAAATCGAAGCGACCGGGAAAAGCGAAGTTAGCATAAAAACAGTTTATGGCATTGGTTATAAATTAGTTGCAGAGGAATAACAAAATGACTAAATCAGGTTTGGCCAATAAAATTACTACCAGCTTTATCATCATCTCCGTGCTGGCGGTTATAGCTACCAGCCTGATTATGCTGCTAATGACCAGGCAGCAGTTTTCCACATATATCGATAACTATAACCAGGTCATGCTCGATCAATGGGCTCCAATTATAAGCGATTACTATTCACAGTATGGCAGCAACGGCTTACAAGAGTATCTGCAGGCTAATACCATAGGGAATGGTAAAGCTATGGGGCAACGCCGCCACGGGTCAATGCCTATGGGAATAGGAATAAGGCAAGGACAACGGCTGATAGTTGCCGATGTCAACAATATAGTGGTAGCAGACACCCAGGGCTTACTCACCGGACAGCCGGCCAAACTGGATTCAATACATCTTAGCTCAAGGGAAGTCCTGGTTGACAATCAACCTCGGGCCACTTTATATATAATCAGCCCGCTGGGTTCGGGTTTGTCTTCACTGGAGAATCAATTTGTCGCCAGCCTTACCATAAATACAGCAATACTGGCAATTCTTATAGGCCTTATTGCCCTGATATTGGGTTTAACGCTGGGTAAGCGTATCAGCTCCCCTCTGGCCGCTTTATCAACTGCTATTCACAAGCTGGCCAAGGGACAGCTGGATGAAAGGCTAACTTTACAAGGTGATCGTGAATTTATGGAACTGGGGCGGGATTTCAATCTAATGGCGCAGAAATTGGATGATGTAGAAAAGAACCGGCGCAGATTAACTGCCGATATATCGCATGAATTACGAACCCCCCTGACATTTCTGCGGGGACAGCTGGAAGGAATGCAAAGCGGTTCTATCCCGCTGGATATCGAAAATATTGCTCTACTACAGGATGAAGTTATACGGCTTGCGCATCTGGTAAAAGAACTCGATAACCTGTCCCTGGTGGAAAACCGGGCCGTATCCTTGAATCTTAGCCGCTTTTCGCTAACCGAGCTTTTGGAACATTTAACCCCGGTTAATCTTGCCATGCAGGATAAGGGTATTTCCTATAGTATAGATATTGATAACGCTATCAAGGAAATCTATGCTGACCATGACCGGCTCTTGCAGATACTCTTGAACTTATTGTCCAATGCCATGCAGCATGTAGAGCAAGGAGGACAGGTTACCCTGTCTATTCAGCAGCATAGAAATTACCTGCAATTTGCGGTAGCTGACAATGGCCCGGGTATTCCTCCTGAAAACCTGCCCCATATATTTGAACGTTTTTATCGAGTCGATGACAGCAGAAATCGCCGTGAAGGTGGAATGGGACTAGGCCTGGCCATAGCCAGGGGCTATGTTGAAGCCCAGCACGGCAAAATCTGGATAGAAAGCAATCCAGGTTGTGGGACTATTTTTTACTTTACCCTGCCCCAGGAGTAATCTTGACCGATTCATTTCTAAACTGTCGCTACCCATCTTTTCAAATGCTTTTACTACTTATTTCCCGGAAATAAAGACATAACCCTGCATTTTTTCTGAGCTATTTCCTTTATTTAACGTTTAAGTGTGAGATTGTACCGTCGGCATGGTATTAATAACAAGTTGATTGGAGGAGAATGAATAATGAAGCGAATTATCTCATTGGTACCGACACCGGCCTTACATTGACCGTAAGTGACGGGACAGAGCCGGAAGAAGATGTATGTGAAATCAATGGGACTGGGTACCCCACGCTGGATGCCGCGTTGACGGTGGTTCAAAGCGGGGAAACCATCAAGCTGCTGCAAAACATTGTCTACACCAAGAATAGCGAAAACTCCGTTATCCGAATTGATGGCAAAAATATCACCTTCGATTTGAACGGCCACACCCTCAACATCAATAACTCTATGTACACAGGTGTTACTCAGGCAAATCAGGTAGGGATTTCAGGAGGAGAGCAGAAGGATAACTCTGGTGCCTGGCACCTCTTGTGCAATATTCAGGCATAATTATGCTTGAATTTTTATCTATATTTTTGCTATACTATGGGTGAGAAAGGGGTTGATATTATGCCTATCATTCGTCCTATGGCCGACCTTAGAGATACGGTGAAAATTTCTGAGCTGTGCTATCAAAAGAACGAGCCGGTGTTTATTACCAAAAATGGCAGTGGACATCTTGTTGTTATGAGTATGGATACCTATGAGAAACAGATGGGGATTTTGGATGTCTACCGCAAGTTGAGTGCTGCAGAAAAACAGTTGGAGGATGGGGTGCCACTTCTGGACGGCAAAGAAGTCTTTAGTAGATTGAGGAAGAAGCATGAAAAATGAGCGTTTTCAAATCCTCTATACACCACTGGCCTATGAGGATTTAGATGAAATGGACACCTATATCAGTGAAACACTTTTTAACTCACAGGCAGCGGAAAAAATCATGGAAGAAATAGAAAAATCCATTAGCCAGCTGGAGCAATTCCCAGACATCGGCAGCGAAGTGGCAGATCCTCATCTGTCAAGGAAAGGATACCGCAAGCTGGTGGTCAATAACTATCTGATATTTCACCTTATTAATGCCGAGCAAAAGCAGGTCATTATCATGCGTGTTCTGTATGGTGCAAGGGAATATCACAACCTGCTATAATCAAAAAAAACAAATATCACACAAGAAATGCAGTCGTTATCGGTTGCGTTTTTATTATAATTTTCTTTAATCCTGCGGAATATGTTCAAGAATATAAGGTAAAACCGCATCAGGTGAAATGTTCAAAGCCGTGGCAATTTCCTGATATAACTGTTTTTCTGCTGCATTCATCATATTTTCATCAGTCATAGGCAATTTTTTGCCACTCGAATTCCTGGTTTCTCTTTCCAGATGTATGGTCTTAATGATTTTGGCCATTTCATTAGTATTTCCCGACTTGAGAGCAGCTTGATATATGTTCCTTCGTTCTCGCATATCCTCAATCCAAATGGTTTCTATTTCCGGCATCCCAGCTATTAATAACTCTACCTCATCTCGAGTAATAATTGGTCTCATCAAAACACTTTGACTATTTACCGGGACTTTAATAATCAGGTTATCCTGGTATACAGGGTTTAAAACATAGTATTGAATTTCGTCGTTACCATTCTCTTCTGTTGTAATATCTGTAATCTGGCATACTCCCGTTGAACCGTAGATAATATAATCATTCACTTTAAACATATGGTCCTCCCTGGTTAAGAATTTAAAAAAGCCGTGCTATTAAAAGAGACCCTAACAGCTGAAAAGTGTCGGCAAACTTACACTTCCAAATACATTATATCAAAAAATCAAATTTTGATGCATTCCCCGCGGAGTAACGGGGATTTACGAACAGACTTTTAAAGGTCGATCTCAGCATTGAATTGCTCCTCGGTAAGCGTACTCACTGACAGAGGTTTACTCTGCGGGAGCTTTAATTCAAAGGGAATACCTCGTTGAAGCACTACCTGCCTGAGAAAAAGTCCGATTGCGTTTGACATCGGGATACCAAGCTGTTCTAAAACAAGCTCTGCCTGTTCTTTGACTTCCGGCTCGACACGGGCAAATATATTTGATGTTCTTGCCAAACGAACACCTCCTATTCTGCTACTATTATGCCCGGTTGTATTGCGAAATGCAATCGTTTAGCTGAAGAATAATAGAATCAACAGGTGAAGCAAGGGAGGTTCTTTTTCCTTCCTTTTGTTCGGCCTTAAATACAATGTTTTGACTGATTTGATTTAATTTCGAAAATCTTTTCGCCCAGGAAGGAATTTATAATGTATAAGAATAAATATTTTTTAGGCATACCCCGTTCCTTTCTGTGAATAGTTAAATACAGATTGGTATACTTATTAGGATCTGCTCAAATCTCAGATTAAGAAGGAGTGCCCTTGGATTATTGATATTACTAGATAAGGGGAGAAGATATGGATAATAAAATCGCCGTAGTCGCCTTTGGTGGAAACGCACTTCATCCGGAGCATCAA
>JAQUGU010000072.1:0-5226 GCA_028683995.1 Syntrophomonadaceae bacterium
CTCACCCAGAGTATTATTTAAATTCTGGGGCCTAAAGGCTACCGGAACATCAATAGTCGCATCATACTGGGTCATACAAACATAATAAACCTGAGGCCGCATTTGGCGCTGGAATTTATCCAGAGCAGGGTCTACAAAAGCCCGGGTAATTTCCCGAGCCCGGTCAGCCCGGAAATTAAAAAATATTACTCCGTCACCATCTTTGATTAGTCCCTGGGGCTTACCTTTAGTATCAATTATTACAACTGGTTCGACAAATTCATCCGTAACCCGGGCTTCATAGCTGCTTACTATAGCAGCATAAGCATTAGGGGCTTTAACCCCCTCTCCTATCACCAGGGCATTATAAGCTTTTTCAATCCGATCCCAGTGATTATCCCGGTCCATAGCGTAATAGCGCCCGGACACTGAGGCTATTTTACCTGTGCCCAGTTCCTGCATCTGCTTTTCCACGGCGACAACAAAATCCCCGGCACTTTTGGGATTAACATCCCGTCCATCCAGGAAGGCGTGAACATAGACCTCCTGAACTCCACGCTGCCGGCATAACTTAAGCAAAGCGTAAAGATGCTCCAGGTGACTATGTACTCCCCCATCCGAGAGTAAACCCATCAGGTGCAAAGCTCCCCGGTTTTTAAGGGCATAGTCCATAGCCGCGTTCAGCTCGGGGTTATTAAAAAAGCTGCCATCCTCTATAGCGCTGGTAATCCGGGTTATTTCCTGGAATACTATGCGGCCTGCACCTATGTTTAAATGCCCCACTTCGGAATTACCCATCAACCCCCGGGGTAAGCCTACATCTAATCCGGAGCATTTCAGGCTGGTAGAAGGATATTTATCGGTTAAACGGTTGAAATTTTCCGGATTAGCCAGGCTTATAGCATTATCCTCGCAATCGCTACGCAGTCCCCAGCCATCCAGAATCATTAGGACTATTGGTTTAATTGCCATTACTATTTAAACCTCACAATACGGGCAAATGAATTCGCCTGCAGGCTGGCTCCACCAACCAGAGCACCGTCTACATCAACTTCACCCATAAATTCAGCAATATTCTCTTCATTGACACTTCCACCGTAAAGAATACGGACGGACTTAGCCAGTTCCCGGTCATATATTTTAGCCAGGTAATTGCGGATAAAGCCTATCATTTCCTGGGCATCATCACTGCTGGAATTGACCCCGGTGCCAATGGCCCAGACTGGTTCATAAGCTATTACCAGTCCCTGGGGAGCAAAAGTGATGCTCTGCAAATCCCGGGTAAGTTGCTCTTTGACTACTTCCCGAGCTCTATTATTCTCCCGTTCCTGCAGGGTTTCACCCACACACAGAATAGGAATAAGGCCTGCATCCAGCGCCGCCCTTACCTTGCGGTTTATAATGGCATCATTTTCACCCATTATCTGACGCCGCTCCGAATGTCCCAGAATTACACAATTACAACCGGCATCAACCAGCATAGCCGGTGATATTTCTCCGGTATAGGCACCCTTCATCTCCCAAAACAAGTTTTGAGCACCCAGCTTAATTTCTGAACCCCTAAATATCTGGCTCATTACCGTAAGGCTGGTAAAAGGCGGGCAAACAACCACCTCGACCCCGGAGTAATCGGCCAGCAGTTCTAGCAGTTCCTGCCCATATTGCTGGGCATCTTTCAGGCTCTTATTCATTTTCCAATTAGCAACTATAAGAGGAGTTCTCAACTACATTCCCCTTTCCCCGGTTTAGTCTCCACAGGCTATTACACCCGGCAGTTTAATCCCCTCCAAAAATTCCAGGGTAGCACCGCCACCTGTTGATATATGGGTGATTTTATCCTCCAGCATCAGATCGTGGGCTATCACCGCAGAATCGCCCCCGGCAATTACGCTTACCGCGGCTGCATTGGCCATGGCCCTGGTTATTTCCTGGCTGCCGCGGGCAAATTGTTCGTATTCATAAACTCCCATGGGGCCATTCCAGACAATAGTTTTAGCCTGGTTAATCTCTTCCCGGTAAATCTCTATGGTACGGGGGCCAATATCAACAATCATCATATCATCAGGTACCTCATCAACACCTACTACCGTAGCAATAGCATCGGCTGATATCTCCCCGGCAATTACCACATCGACCGGTAACAACAGCCGTACCTTTTTTTGTTCGGCTTTATCTAGCAAACGGCTGGCTTCATTTAGCAAATCCTTTTCCAATAAGGACTTGCCCACGTTTTTGCCCTGGGCCTTAAGAAAGGTATTGCCCATACCCCCACCAATCAATATAATATCCATCTTTTCCAGGAGGTTCTCGATTACGCCCAGTTTATCGGCAACTTTGGCACCACCCAGAATAGCCATGCGTGGTCTTTGGGGAGATTCCACTACACTTTTTAGCATATTAACTTCGGATTCCATCAGGAAACCGGCAAAGGCAGGAAGATAATCGGCAACCCCAACGGTCGAGGAATGAGCCCTATGGGCGCTACCGAAGGCATCATTTATATAAACATCTCCCAGAGATGCCAGTTGCCTGGAAAAATCAGCATCGTTTTCTTCTTCACCAGAATGAAAACGCAGGTTCTCCAGCAGTAATACTTCCCCCGGCTTCATACTATTAACTTTTTCCTCTACCTCGGGGCCAACACAGTCCTCAGCAAAACTTACCACCGCACCATTTAATAAATTTTTAAGGTGGGGTGCCAATCCCTTCAGGCTGTATTTCGAATCCGGCTTGCCCTTGGGCCGTCCCAGGTGGCTCATGATTATGAGTTTGCCATTATGGGCCAGGACATACTCGATAGTGGGAAGAGCTCCCCGCATTTTGCCATCATCCAGGATATTACCTTGTTTATCCATGGGTACATTAAAATCTACCCGCATTAAAACCCTTTTCCCATCCAATTCCACATCCCTGAGATTTCTCAAGCAAACACACCTCGCTTAAAAATATCACTAATCACAGATAACCCGACTGGCTTAACGAATTTTGGCGCTACTGAGTACAAATACAAGCAACAACGATAATTCTTAATTTTTAATTCTTAATTCTTAATTAAATCTAGCTATATAAGCCACCACATCAATTACGCGGACGGAATAGCCCCATTCATTATCATACCAGGCTATTACCTTGGCCATACGGTCTCCCATTACCAAAGTCAAGAGCCCGTCAACAATGGCAGAATTATTATCACCCCGGTAATCACTGGAAACCAGGGGTTCTTCCGTATATTTTAATATACCCTTAAGATTAGTTTCACTGGCAATTTTAAAGGCATTATTAATCTCTGCTACGGTAGCCGCTTTCTCCAGTTCCACGGTTAAATCTACCAGGGAAACATCGGGAGTAGGTACCCGGGTAGCCATACCATCCAGTTTTCCCTCCATTTCCGGAATAACCAGCCCCAGGGCGCTGGCCGCACCAGTTGAGGTGGGAATAATGGACACGGCTGCAGCCCGTGCTCGTCTCAAATCATTATGAGCCAGATCCAGAATACGCTGGTCATTGGTGTAAGAATGAATAGTATTCATTAGTCCTTTTACTATACCGAAGTTATCCAATAAGACTTTGGTTACCGGAGCCAGGCAGTTGGTGGTGCAGGAAGCATTGGAAACCACATCATATTCAGGCCGGTATTTATCATGATTCACGCCCATAACCATAGTAAGGTCAACCCCTTTGGCCGGTGCGGTTATAACCACTTTCCGGGCACCTGCGGTCAAGTGTTGGGCCGCTTTCTCCCGAGTGCGGAAAGCCCCGCTGGACTCAACCACAATTTCTACCCCCAGTTCTTTCCAGGGCAATTGTTTCGGATCTTTATTGGACAGGTAGCGGATTTTGTGTCCATCCAGTAGCAGGTAATCGTCCTCAACCTTTACTTCGCCCGCATAAACCCCGTGAATGGAATCATATTTAAAAAGATGGGCGTTGGCTTTGGCATCCCCCAGATCATTTATCGCCACCAAATCAATATCATCCCGTCCCAGGGCTATCCTGGCAACTAGTCGGCCAATTCTTCCAAACCCGTTGATAGCAACTTTGACTGCCATCAATATCACCCTTTCTATTCATTATTTTTTATAGTTTCTCTGGCCCAGCTAATGCTCACTCACCTAAACAAAATATTAATCTTTCTGTTTATTATTTTTTATTATTTCTCTTGCCGCCCCTTCATCGGTGATAAGGGCCTTCTCCTGCCGGTTACTCAGTACCGCCTCAATAGCCTGAGCCTTATTACTGCCACCAGCGACCGCAATCACGGTTTCAATATCATCCAAATCAGTTAGTTCCAAACCGACCCCGGGAACTTCATAGACTATTTTGCCCTTTTCATCAAAATAATATCTAAGCGCTTCACCTACGGCGTTGCTTTTTCTTAAAAAATCTATCTCGTCCGCACTAAGCCGACGGCGATTGGCCATTTCAATAGCCGACCCGATACCATGCACCAGTATGTCACAGGATTTAATACTTTCTATTACCCGGGCAATATGAAAGTCGTTTTTCAATATTTCCACTGTGCTTTCTTCCAAATTATCAGGAATATGCAATAGTCGATATTGAGCCCCGATAGCCGTGGCTATCTTGGCGGCAATAGTCCCGGCCTGCTGTTCCATATCTTCCCCCAGTCCTCCCCGGGCGGGCACTACCAGTACATCTGGGAACTGAATACCCGGGCCAATAGCATCAGCCATTTCCGCCAGCGTAGTACCACCAGTAACTGCCAGGGTACAGGAAGGGTAGAGAAGCTTTTTTAAATAACGGGCCGCTGCCCGGCCCAAATCCTTCCGGGCCAATTGATCAATGTAGGAATCCCCCGGTACAACAATCACTTCAGGTATGTTAAATAAATGTTTAATCTTCTCAGCTAATGTTTGGGTTTGATATAGGAAAGGAATAATTTCATCAATTTCTTGCAGCATGGTTTCACCTGCCGGGGTAAGGTATAAACCTGCCGGGGTGATATGGATTATTCCCCGTTCTTTTAAAATATCAATCTCGCTGCGAACCGCCCTTTCGGAAAACCCCAGGTCTTTTACCAGTTGCCTTCTACCCACCGGCTGTCGGTGCATCACCTGCCGTAATACCTGGTACCTGCTCTGGATGGTTTCCAGAGTTTCGGGGGCAAAGCGTTCCATGAGTGAAAATAATCTATCCATAAAACTATCCTCGATGTTTTTTTGCGGGATATGTATGTACCCCAGGGGCAAAAATGTCCCAAAGTTAATATCATGTATACAAAATCCA
>JAQUGU010000072.1:5326-8033 GCA_028683995.1 Syntrophomonadaceae bacterium
ATTAATACCGTTTACGTGCCATGGTCGATAATATGCCCAATTCCTGCCGGTATTTAGCTACCGTGCGGCGGGAAATCCGTATGCCTTTGTTATTTAATATCTTGGCAATGGCATCATCACTTAGTGGTTTGGTAGGTTCTTCTGCAGCCACTATTTCTTCCAACATGTGTTTTATGCTCTTGGAGGATACTTTTTGACTGCCGTGGTATGATTCTACTCCAGTGCTGAAAAAATATTTTAATTCAAACAGTCCCTGGGGGGTCTGAATATACTTGTTGGTGGTAGCCCGGCTCACGGTTGATTCGTGAACCTCAACAATATCAGCTACCTGCTTTAGTTTCAGGGTTTTTAAATGCTCCACTCCCCGATCCAGAAACTCACTTTGAATATCCACTATACAACGGGCCACTTTATATAGAGTCATGCGCCTTTGCTCTATACTGCGAATTAACCAGATGGCAGAACCCATTTTCTCTTCCAGGTATTTCTTGGCATCCTGAGAAAAAGAGTTGGGCTGGCGCAGAATACTCTCATAAACATGATTGATTATCAGACGGGGGAAATTAAAATCGTTTACTATAACAATGTATTCTCCCTCCACCTTTTCTACAAAAACATCGGGAAGTATATATTTGATTTCGTTACTATTGCTATACTGCAAGCCAGGTTTGGGGTCCAGCGTCCTGATCAGATCGCCTATATCCTGCACTTCCTGTACTGGAACCGCCAGTACATGAGCAATTTTATTCAACTTACCCCGGCCTAAATCCCCCAGATGGTCATTAATAATATCCCGGGCTATCTGGCTTTCTTTACCATAGTGCCTTAATTGCAAAAGCAAGCACTCGGCCAAATCGCGAGCTCCAACTCCGTGGGGATGAAAGGACTGGATTAATTGCAGAGCCTCCTCCACCTTTTCTCTGCTCACATTAAGCTTACTGGCTACTTCATCCAAATCCACGCAGAGGTACCCACTACTATCAATACTGCCAATCAAGTAATTCCCGATGGCCAGATCATCTTCTTTTTTGCTGGCAATATGCAGTTGAAATTCCAGATGTTCATAGAGGCTGGGCCTGCGGGTCAAAAAATTTTCAAATGATTTCTCTTCTGCTTTTTCTCGGGGCGAATAGCCTATATCCCGGTCATGGAAGTACTCTCCCCACTCTTCCATCTTAAGGTTTTCGGAGTTATCATTATCCCCTTCCCCTGCCTCCCCTGGCTCTTCTCGTTCCTCTAAAAACGGGTTCTCTTCCAATTCTCTTTGAACATATTCAGATAATTCCAGGGTAGACATCTGCAAAATAGCAATGGCCTGGCACAGTTCCGGTGTCATAAGTAACTTTTGTTGCTGTTCTAAAAAAACATCGTGAGTTAATCGCATGCAGATCCCCCTTTTCTCTATATCTCTACCAATAAATATTTCTGCACTGCTAAATTTATACCCTTATATATATAGTTATCAAAGAGAAATGCGAAGCGACCTTAATGGTGAACGATAGTGAACACCATTGTGCCCCGCAACCTTAATTGCGACCAACGGGAGCATCAATGGTAACCGAAGGGTGCAGGGTGCATTTCCACAATAATTCCTAATTCTTATTCAACTATACCCGATAATATCTTCTGCCATTTTTTCCAACCGGCGCATCCGGTAAGCAACGCCTGGTTTACTTAGAGGTGGATCAATCAGTTGTCCCAGTTCCTTCAGGGTATAATCCGGGTAGTCTACCCTGATGAGGGCCAGTTCCTTAAGCTGCGGCGGCAGGTTCTTCCACCCTTTCTTTTCCATAGCCCGGTTGATTAAGTCTATCTGGCGCACGGAAGCATCAATAGTCTTGGCCAAATTGGCAGTTTCACAATTTACCTGCCGGTTAACGGTATTACGCATTGATTTGATAATACGCACATTTTCAAATTCCAGCAGAGCTCGATTGGCACCTACAACCCGTAAAAAGTCGCCGATTTTTTCACTTTCCTTTACATATAACACCAAACTGCTTTTTCTTCCAAAAATACGAGCTTCGATATTAAAACGAGCCAGTAATTTCTGCACATGGGTAGCCAGTTTTTCATCGTTAAACACTATTTCCAGGTGGTAATCGTTTTCCGGGCGGTTAACAAAACCCCGGCTAAGAAATATCCCCCGCAAATAGGAACGCTTACAACAGGTCTTTCTAGTAAAATGAGGACTGGGTTGACTCTTACTATTATTATTATCTTCTATCAGGTGTAATTCCTGCAATATCGACAAATTATCTGCAGAAAAATGGGTGCTTACTTCGTAAATCTTTGTTTTTCCAAAGCGCCTGCGGTTTCCTATGCGAACTGTAGATTGCAAGCTGTAGCTTTCTTTAAGCATCTTAAAAATTTTACGGGCGGTGGCTGCATTCTCAACTCTAACTCTCAGGTTGCATCCGTCCTCCCCAGATCCAATAACGATGGCACCGCTGGCCAGCAAAGCCGAAAGTTCAGCTTTGCGACAGCATTCTTTCTCCGGCATCACCCGGGCCAGCTCGTTCCTGACATCATGGGAAAAACTCATAACCAATTCTCCTTAAAAACCTTGATCCGTATATTAGACGCGGATCCCGTACCCATAGGGCACACTGATGTTCGCTCTCGCTCACCATTAATGGCACGAAAAATATTGGGAATCCGCGGTTTTTATTTTACCGTTTTACAAATCTGGCGTAAATCATAATGA
>JAQUGU010000073.1:0-4038 GCA_028683995.1 Syntrophomonadaceae bacterium
AGTTCAACCTTTGCCAATAATAATCTCACCTGCTCTGTAGGCCAGGCGGTACTGGAAAAGCTGCTTGATGATGAGCAGCAACTGGTACAGGAGGTAGCCAGGAAGGGTGATTATCTCCTGGAACAACTGCAGCAACTGGCCGGGCGCTATCCCGATGCGGTTAAAGAAGTACGGGGGCGGGGCCTGATGCTGGGCTTGGAATTCCATGACTTGAAAGATTGTGGGTCCTATGATACCGCTTTTATAATTAACTCCGGTGGGTTTACCGCGTTGGTGACAGGGTTTTTGTTAAATGTTTATCATATTCGGCTAGCTCCGTTTCTTAATGATTCCATGACCTTAAGATTAGAGCCGGCCCTGAATATTTCCTATGAGGATATGGACCACGTTGTAGAAGTTCTGGACACAGTATGCAAAATTGTCAGTTACCGTGATTTTGCTCAATTTTATCGCTATATACTGGGAGATTATAGTAAGCCCGAACAGATTATCGATCACCGTCACCATAGCCGTAAAACCAAATCTTCTCGGCTTAAAGCAGGGGAAGAAGCTAGCGAAAAGTTTGCTTTTATCATTCATTATCCCGGTCCGGAAGACGTAGTAGCTAATAATCCGTCCTTTGCATCATTTAACCGGGATGAACTGTACCGTTTTCTGGACTGGCAGAAGGGCAGCCCTGGGGTACAGATAGTATGCCATATGCCCGCAATCAGATCACTCGATGGTAAGATTGCAGAAGGCTGGTTAATCGGAGTGCCTTTTGGCGCCCGGGAAATGATGGATTTGCCCCGACAGGAAACCGTAGCCATGATTACCGAGGCAGTGGATTTAGGTAAAGAGCTGGGAGCCGGGATAGTAGGGCTGGGGGCTTTAACCTCGGTAGTAACCCGGGGGGGCAGATCGGTTCAGGGCCAGGGGGTAGCTATAACCAGCGGCAATAGTTTTACCACTCTCATGGCCATGGAGGCACTATTTGCCGGTGTTGAGAAAATGCATATAAACCCTGATCACAGCAGGGCTGCTGTAGTTGGAGCTACTGGATCCATTGGCCGTGTTTGTACTTTAATGTTGTCTGAACAATCCAGTCAGATTACTTTGCTGGGCAACCCGCAGAGGCCAAACAACGGCAATCAGAGATTGGAAAATCTCTTTTCCGAACTGTTTGCCTACGCTTATCAGAGGATGCAAACAGGCCAACTGAGCGGGTTAAGTAAGTGGTTAAAACAAAGCCTGGATATGCTAATGGCACGGAATAGTACCCGGGCCCGGGAATCAGCTCAGGTTTTGAGCGAGGGTATTGATTTATCTCCTAAATCACTATCTGATATATGTGATTACCTGGGAATAGAATTACCACTGCAAGTTAGTCTGGATATCGATAGTACCTTACCGCTGTGTGATATGATTGTTGCTGCCAGTAATTCTCCTGATTATATCATTTACCCCCAGCATCTTAAGCCAGGAGCAGTTGTTTGTGACGTTGCCCGTCCGGCCGATGTTTCTCCCCAGGTTTTTAAAGAACGCGATGATGTTCTTATCCTGGAGGGCGGACTGGTACAGTACCCGGACAAGATATCCTTTGGCCCTAACATGGGTTACCGGGATGGTGTAAACCTGGCCTGCCTATCGGAAACCGTGCTACTGGCCCTGGAAGGCGACTATAATGACTATAGCATTGGTTCCCACATACCCCTGGAGACGGTTAATTACCTGCGCAGCCTGGGTAAAAAACATGGCCTGGGTCTGGCCGGACTTAAGATGGATAACCAGGAAATAAGCGATCGTGAAATTGAAGCCATCTACCAGCGCTCTTTACAGTGTAGGGAACGGCCCCTGTGCCGTTCCGTCATGGGTTAGTAATTTTAGTGTATTCAGTGTCTATTATTTTGCTTTCCTACGAATAAGGCAGTAAAATATATGGAAAGAATGTACAGGAGGGTAAGCAGTGGATCTGGCAGATATAACCATAAAAAAAGATGGCAAATGGTATTATGGTAAAGCAGAAATGTTTCGGCGTAACATATTAAATATCCTGGCCCGAAATATTGAACGCCTGGAAGATGGTAACTATTGTATAAGAATAGGCCAGGAAGAAAGTCAAATAACCGTAGAAGATGTACCGTTTCTGGCTACCGGGTACCTGGAAGAAGACGGAAAAATAAAACTGGTCTTTCACGATCTGCAGGAAATGTCCCTGGATCACGAAATCAAACTATATTTAAAAGGGGACGTCCCCTATATCAGCTTCAGGTGGGAAGCCGATACTCGCTTGAGCCGGGGGGTCTACTGGAAACTTAGCGAATACTTCGATTTCCGGGGTGAGGAAATATTTATTGTATTACCTCAGCTGGCCGGTAATCCCTAAAGACCTGCCATAGCATTAAGGGGGCATAGAAATGGCATTAAGAATAATAACAGATACATCCTGTGATTTGCCGGATAAGGAACTGGAAAAGTATAATATTGAGATGATACCGTTAAAGGTTACTTTTGCCAACGGGGAGACCTTCTTGGACCGCTTCGAACTGGCTCCAGCTAATTTTGTTAAAAAGATGAAACTATCACGTATGCTGCCCAAGACTGCAGCCCCGGACCCTCATACCTTTATGGAATATTTTGAAAAAGGGTTAAAAAATGCAGGAGAAGTCCTGTTTGTCAGTCTATCATCCGGTCTCAGCAGTACTTATCAGACGGCGCAACTGGCCTGTAATATGCTGGGCAGTGAAAAAGTCAAAGTATTTGATACCCTTACTGCTTCTCTGGGAACTGGTATAGTAGCCATAAAAGCTGCAAATATGGCAGCCCAGGGCTTATCGCTGGACGCAGTTATAGAACGGCTAACCCGAATTCGCTCCAGTCGGGAAGTTATTTTCACCCTGGATACGCTGGAGAATGTGGTCAAAGGTGGTCGCCTTAGCAGGATAGAGGGTTTGGCCGGAACATTGCTACATATTAAACCCATATTGAGGGGAAATGACCGGGGCGTTCCTGAAGTCATCGAAAAGGTTAAGGGAAGAAAAAAGGCTATGCACCGCCTGGTAAGTTTACTGGGTGAGGTAACGGGCGGTTCATTAAAGGACAAGTTAATCGGAATAAGTCATGTAAACTGCGAAGAGGATGCCATTCACCTCAGTGAAGCAATTAAAAAGGATTATAACCCGGTCAATAAAATTATAATTTCTGAAATGAGTGCAACCATCGGTACTTATGCCGGGGAAGGTGGACTCATGATAAATGTTTAAGGGCAAAAAAAAGGGGGCTTTATAAGCCGATCAAGCCCCACAAATATTGGTTTAACCGTATATCTAATCCCCCCATATCATTCGTATATGCAAATTATGTGCCTAAAAAGTTCGTTTGCGTACTATTCCCCGCCATCACGGGGATTCAGGCATCAATACCTGTAAGAATATTCCGTAAATTTGTATACGCAACAGGACGATAGTTGCAGTATATTATGAGACATTGTCTCACTTAAGAGACGAATTACAGTCTGCTCAAATGAGGAGGCCGAAAGTCGGACTCATCCAGACTGAGAGCATGATCAATGGAAGCCAGCATTTCAGCCTTATCCTCCGGTAGCTTGCCCTGCACATTCCAGTAATTAGCAACATGATCACTTAAGACCACGCTATTTTCGCATTCCAGATTCTCCACCAGAGTACGCAGTTCCTGTAAAGCCTGGTGAGCATTTAGTAGAGTAAAATTGCCGTTACGGTAATCCTCATATAGGGGAGAACCCGGATAGGGCACCAGGGTTCTTATACGAATAAAGTCAGGGCTAAAAGCGCTTAAGGTCCGGGCACTATTTAAAGCATGTTGGTAACTCCTTTCCAACCCGCCGATGCCGGTAAGGTAATACTCACTTACCTCAATACCTGCTCTTTTTAGCTTTAAACCAGCTGATATTATCTGTTCTGAAGTAGTGCCTTTCTTAATTTTCTCCAGGGTAATATCATCGCCGCTTTCCATGCCGGTGTGTATTCGGCTTAAGCCCGCCTCTTTAAGTTGCTTAAGCTCTTCATCGCTCTTACGGTC
>JAQUGU010000073.1:4138-8031 GCA_028683995.1 Syntrophomonadaceae bacterium
TATCTGTTAAACTACTAATTGTAGACGATGATGAAAGAGAAAGAATAGTACTCCGCTATGTACTGGAGCAGATTAAGGGTGTTGTAATTGTTGGGGAAGCGGTACATGGCCTGGAGGCACTTATGCTATGCCAGGAAAAAAAGGTTGATTTAGTTTTCCTGGATATTACCATGCCCGAAATGGGCGGATTGGAAACTGCCCATAAATTAAAACAGTTAAAAGATGTACCTATGTTTGCCTTTATTACGGTTAAAAAGGATATGGCGGTCGAAGCTTTCGAACTGGGAGCTCTGGACTACATCGTAAAACCGATTGAACAAAACCGGATTGAGCTGACCATCCAACGGGCCAGGCAGCATATAGGCGACCGGGAAACGATTGAAGAGATGGTAAAAAACAAGCTAAAAGAGCGGATTGACCTTATCCTGGAAAGATACCGTAATTATGAACTATATTCTGATAAACTTCCGGTCAGAGAGAAAGGCAAGATATCGTTGTTAAACCAGGAGGATATTGTTTTCTGCGAGAGCCAGGGCAAAAAGGTCTATATATGTACACATAATGAAGGCTATCTTAGCAATTATACCTTGAATGAACTGGAGAACCGGCTTAATAGTATTAACTTCTTCCGCGCTCACCAGGCGTATATAGTAAACCTCAATTATATTAAAGAGATAATAAACTTTGGCGAAGGTTCTTATGTTTTACATCTGGAAAACTGCGATAAGAACATAATTCTAAGCCGCTCCAAAGCCAAGTTGTTGAGGCAAAAGCTAGGTATTTAGAGAGAGATAGGTTATACTAATTAAAGGACAGGTTATATCCGGAAAAACACTAAATGTACTTAGATAATGCTATTTCATTAAAGTTTGGATGAGAAATTGTGGGCGGTAATAGCGGTAGTGCAGAAGGTTAAAAGTTTATTTCCCTTTTTATTGCTGGTTTTCTTAATAAATCCCTAAATATGTTAACTCAATGGCAGGCTAGTGCAAAGTATCCTTGTAATACAACCAACTGCAGCTTATATAGAGAAAAAAATCACAAAATAGTTTATAGTATAAGTGTAGGAGAAGTTCGTTATTTAGATGAAAAGGAGGTAAGAGGAGGAGTTAGAAACCTGAATGGTAAGTGCGGATTAGAACTATTCAGGCAATAGAGAATGTAAACAGAATACGCAGAATTGAAGCATTCCATTTTTAGTAGGCAATAGATGCAAACGATTAATTATTGCAAAACCCCATCCGGCAAGAGATTGGAGTGATGCTCATGATACCTTTTTATAAGCTGGAACGCTATGAGGGTAACGAGGCCCTGTTTGAACTGGTAATGATGTCGATTGTTTCTAGTTATGTGGGCGAACCCTTGCATGTACATGCGGAAGGACTGAGGGGTACAGGGAAGACTACCATAATGCGAGCCGCACGAGATATACTCCCTACAATTGAGCGGATTAAGGGATGTATATATAATTGTGATCCGGCTGCTCCCCATTGTCCGCATCATAAAAACCTTAGTGCAGAGGAAATTAAGGCTATTGGGGTAGAAGAAATTCCTATGCCTTTCCTGGAAATTTCCCATTCAGCCAAGGTAGGAACAGTTGCAGGTAGTATAGACCTGGCTAAACTGACTGATCCTGCCCATCCCGAAGCCCAGTTGCTTCCCGGAATCATACCGCAGGCCCACCGGGGCATAATATTTATCGACGAAATAAACCGACTTGCTGACACCTCACCAGAGATCACCGATATATTACTGGACGTTATGGGTAATAAGCCTGGTCACCTGCAGATTGAAGAAGCAGGTTTACCGGTGGTAGAAATAACGGTTAGTGTTTCGGTATGGGCGGCTTCCAACCCGGATGAAGAGCCCGGACCCCTGGAGGAAATACGCCGGCAATTATCCGATCGTTTTGACATGGTATGTTATATGGGGCGACCTGATTCCATGGACATACTGGCAAATATGCTGGAAGAAAACTCCCATTTTCACAAGGTGCATCAGGGTAATAAGGCGGAGATGGCTGCAGCCGATGAGAGCAAGAACGAGCAGTACCGCAATGATATTATCAGGTGGGCGGCAATGTATGAAAAAACTGATCTTCCAGATTTTCTGCGCAATTTTATTGCCCGTCTATATATTAAGCATAACCTGGAAAGTATCCGGGCCATACAAGCCATGCAGCAGGGAGCAGTGTTGCACAGCGTTTTAAAGAACCGGGACAAAGTAATGATAACCGATGTAACCTATATGATACCTCTGGTTTTGAAACACCGGGTTGATGGAGATACCCTGGTACGGATGATTAATGATGTTGATTCCCGGGGCTCAAAAGAAGGTATCCTGAGTTTTAAGGGTAGAAAAAACAAAAAGGATGAAAGCGATCCCGAGTATTTTCAGCAGGTAGCACGTCCACTCAAGGATATGCACCGGGGAGAATTGGTAAACACGGAAAAAACATTAACCCCTGGTGATTTTTAAAGGGGGTGAAGTCTTATGCTAGGTGAAGAGACCAATGTAGACAAGGCGGCTTCCGTAGGTAATTATCTCAGCCTTTATTTTGGGCAAAACCAGGGCGTAAGACTGGGTGAAAGTACAGTAATCAGCCGCCGTGCTCATGCCCGGATGCCGGAAAAACGGGTTAAAGGCCAAATAAAGATACTGATTAACCGTGATGCCGGCAAGACCTATCTGGATTATGTAGATGTTGACCAGATTGTTCATATTGATGTCTATCATAAGCCCGGGGAGATTGATCCCCGTGATGTGGCCAGGGCGATATTCTGGGCATTAGATGAGCATTTTCTGGAAAAAGACCCTCAGCTTCAATATGCTGAAGAAGAACGTTTTAAAATGGTAAGCGGATACGCCAATAAGATTTTTATCACCACCAATCAGGGCAAAGGACTCCTTTATGACCTGTTTCAGGATATATTGAAACCCTTTTTTGAAGGGGAAGAAGGCCATGACCATGTTCATGTCCTGGCTCGTTTAAACCGGGAGGAATATTACCTGGCGTATGTTATTGCTGAGATGGTTGAAGAGGTAATACTGGCATCAGGGCTAAAACTATCCAAAGTGCGAAACATAATCCATGGTAATCAGAAAGAGGAACGGGATAGCTATGCCGGCTATATCAAATTACCCTGGAAAAAATTCAAGGGGCAAAATGCTCACCAGCTTCCTGATAAGGAAAACGTAAATCAGTTAATCCTTAAGCTGGCTGAGAAATTTGGCGGTGTAGATGAAATTGAAGAGTTCATGGAAAGCTACTCTACCAATATATTTAAACGCAAGGGTATAGAGCAGCAGAAGAAAAAATGGGGCGATGTGGAGCACGATCTCGAGCAGCTTGAGGAACTGGGACTTATTAAGGATACTATTCTGGGCAAGGTGCTTACTAAAAAAGGTCTCCAGCTTCAGGATTTTGTAATCAAACATAAGTGTGAACTGGAAACTGAAATTCGCCGCAATGTCCGCAAAGCGCCATCTGGAGGTGGTGGACGCTTTAAGAAGATGGGAAAAGTAGAAAGTAAAACTGCTCAAGTGGAGTTTACCAACCGTAACCGAACCGTAAATGACCCCGACAAAAATTGGTCTGGCGACCTGGCCGTACCGGAAACGATTATCCAGGCCAAGAAAAATAGTTTTTTAAGAGGAGATACCCATTTTACTATTCAAAAACAGGACCTGCATTTCTATGATAAAAAAACTTATGTACCTATCGATGTTTGCCTCTTAATTGATGCCAGTGGCAGTATGGCCGGAGATAAACGGCAGGCCGCCTGTTTCCTGGCCGAACACCTGCTTATTAGCGGTAAAGAAAAAGTAGCGGTAGTTACCTTTCAGGAACGCAGCAGCGAAGTGGTAGTACCTTTTACCCGTAACCAGCGGGT
>JAQUGU010000074.1 GCA_028683995.1 Syntrophomonadaceae bacterium
AAATTAAAGGAGTTTGAAAGATTATGTGAGAAATAGGTTATGGGGTGATTTCATGACTGCTAATAATCCATTTTTTGAAAAAAAATTTGCCTGCCCGGTATGTAAAACCAATTTTACTTCCCTGGCCGTACGTAGTTCGAGAGTTTACGTTGAACGGAAGGAGTCTGACCTGCACGTTATTTACCGGGGAGTGAGTCCTTTGCATTACTCTATCATAGTTTGCCCTGCCTGCTATTACGCTGCTTCCAATAATGGCTTCTCCCAGGAAATAAACCCTATACTCTTGGAAAAGCTGATTCAGGCCTTATACCAATTGAGACCAGAACCAGCCATTGAATATAACCAGGAAAGGGATCTGGAGAAAGCTCTGGGTTCGTTTAAGCTAGCTATTCGCTCGGGCCAGCTAAAACAGGTGCGAGCCGGTGAACTGGCCGGGCTGTTTTTGGGAGCTGCCTGGGTAGCGCGAGAAACCCAAAATCAGGAACTGGAAAACGTCTATCTCAAGGAAGCCCTGACCCATTACCTGGAGGCCTACAACAAGGACTTTCAATCGATTGGCAATATGAGTGATGTGCAGGCTACTTATCTAATTGGCGAGTTATACCGTCGCAATGGCGACAGCAAGGAAGCTGTTAACTGGTTTAATAAGGTAATCGTACATAAATATATTAAGAAATATCCGCAAATAGAAAAACTTACCCGGGAGCAGTGGGCCCTGGCCAGGGAACAAGCCCAATTGCAGCCTGTTTCTGAGGGCGCAACTGTTCAACCGGCTGTTCAACTGGAAGAGAGGCCGGAAAATAATACCCATACAGCCCCAGCTAGTAATGCCAATAAAATTGCGTCCCCACAGCGGCGACCCAGTATGCAGATGCCGGCTCATCTATATGCTGATCAGATTGACTGGCTAACCCGTATTGTTAATAACGGCTATAACAGCACCAAAACCCTGGTCAGTAAAGAACAGGTTCTACGTGCCCTGCTGGACGCAGTTATTAAAAACCTGGATAAAAATTTGCCGGAGCAGTTCAGTAACGAAGAAGAACTGAAAGCCCTTTTTGGTGAATTGCTAACCAGGACATAGACACTGAATACACTGAAATTTATGAAGGGCACTGAATTTTTATAAAATGATAAATAAAGGCTAGTACTTTAGCTTCTATTTTCATGGATAGTTGTGGCCTTCGGCCATGGGGAATCAGTGTTAATCATAAAAATCAGTGTTCTTCAGTGTCTATTTTCTTACTATATCTTCAGCAGCACGGCCTCATCGATGCCAAAAAAGTAAAGGTAGCTTTCCTTGACCTTTTTGCCCTGGATAGTTTCCAGGGCTTCTTTGTATAATTTTAACTGAGGCTGATAATAACTAATCAACTCTTCCCGGTTCTCTTCAGTTACATAATCAGTTTTAAAATCCACCAGCACAATTTGATCCCCTTCATAGAAAAAGAGATCTATAACTCCCTGAACCAGCATCTTCTCATCAGGGACAGCGACGTTATCCATTACTTCAGAAGCATAACGCAGTTGATTGAAGGGTACTTCCCTTTCCACTTCCCGGGCATTAAGTATCCTCTGCCCCAGAGGCGAACGGAAGAAGCGGAATATTTTAGTGGTATTTACGGTTTTAGCTTCGTCCTCCAGAAGCATTTCCTGTCTTACCATGGTTTCCACCTGCTGGCGAATAGCCTTCTGATCTTGCACCCTGGTAAAATCAAGATGCTGCATAACAAAATGCATTATAATACCTTTGTGAGCCGGAGTTAATTCTTTTATTCCTTCCACAAAGCGGGGCCGGGTAAGAGAGCCATGAATTTCTATCCCCATTAATGCGGGATCCACCTGTCCTTCTTGGAGCTGGGAAACTGAAACCTTGGAGGGAATCCTTTCCGCCTGCTCAAATGGGTAGTTCCAGCCCAGGCGCTGTGATACCAGTTCACAATCACTCCCAGGCTCATGCTGTTCAACCTCTTCATAAAAAGCGCCCAGCATCTCAGCTGCTTTGGCATCAGTACCGCCGATATCGCTGCGTTTAAGGATTTCCACCTGCCACCGGGAAGGGTCATTTTGCAGATCCGCCTCCGTCCAGGATACCCCGGCCAGTTCCCGCAAAATACCTCCATCGGGGTGACGCATTAGAACCGGGGCCACCCAATCCAGAGGGTTTTTGCCCCGGGCCAGGTTAAATGGGGTGGGCACACTGCTCCATTTTTGGACGTTCTTTTCCACGTCCTTCACCGAGCCTATCATTATTAGCTTGTGCTGGGGCCTGGTGCAGCCTACATAGAGTATGCGCATTTCTTCCGATAAGTTCTCCAGCCGGATTTTATGTTTAATGCTAATACGAGCTATGGTTTCATTAAAACCGCGCAGGTCGGGGTTGACATACCTGGGGCCAATGCCCAGATCTTTATGAAATAATATGCGCTCGCTGCTGTCGCTCAAGTTAAATTGCTTACCTAAGCCGGCCAGAATCACCACCGGGAACTCCAGTCCTTTACTGCGGTGAATGCTCATAATCCGAACCAGGTTTTCATTTTCACCCAGAATCCGGGCTACTCCCATATCTCCACTGCGGGCCTGAATCTTATCCACATATTTAATAAAATTGAACAGACCTTTTATAGATGTATCCTGAAACTGGCGAGCCCTTTCCAGCAAGGCCTTCAGGTTGGCCTGCCGCTGCCGTCCGCCCGGCATGGCTCCAGCATAGTAAAAATAGCCGGTTTCATGCAGCAGTTTCCAGATGAATTCATCTATAGGGAGATAGCGGGCCTCTTCCTTCCAGCGGGTCAAGTCCTCCATAAAACGCTGTAATTTGTCTTTAAGCTCATTATCATGAACTGCCCGATAGGCTTCCATCGCTTCATAATAGCTCCGTGCCTGGCTTTGTACCCGTATCTCAATCAGCTCATCCAGGGTAAACCCACCTATGGGAGAACGCATGATGCTTAAGAGGGGAATATCCTGGCGGCGGTTATCAATAAGGCGGAGAAGATTAAGTATCAAGGTGATTTCACTGGACTCAAAATAGCCACTGCCCAGGTCAGCATAAACAGGAATACCTTCAGCAGCTAAAATATCCCAGAAAGCGGTGATGGAGTTGCGGGTACTGCGCATCAAGACTACCATATCCCGGTACTCCAGGGGGCGATGGTTTTTAATTTTGTGATCATAAATCGGCTGCCCCAGTAATTCTTTGATTTTCCGCGCTGCCAGGCGGGCTTCTATCTCGGCATCGCCTGCCTGAGCCAATTCATCTTCTTCATCATCTTCCCGGTTTTTGTCAATCAAGTAGACCTCAACCGGTTCGTTTCCGCTATCACTATTTTCCAGTCCGGGATAAAGGGCAGCCCGGGTATCATAGGTGATTTCGCCCAGATAAGGGGACATTATGTGGGTAAAAATATAATTGGCCCCATTAAGAATTTCCTCCCGGCTGCGAAAATTAATACTCAAATCAATGCGCTGGTTAAGCTTCCCGCCAGATTCCTGGAACTGCTCCATTTTTTGAATAAATAAAGTCGGATCAGCCAGGCGAAAACGGTAGATACTCTGCTTAATATCACCTACCAGGAAAACATTGTTATCCCGTTTAATGCAATTTATAAGGGTTTCCTGAACCTCATTACTGTCCTGGTACTCGTCAACAAAAATATATTGATATTTTTGCCGGTACTCACCGGCAGCCTCCGGGTTAGATAGTATGGTCAGGGCATAATGTTCCAAATCATTAAAATCCAGGAGGCTTTTATCGGCTTTGCGTTTTGCGTATTCTTTATTAAAATCTATTACCAGCCGACAAAACTCCTCCATCAGAGGGTATAGCTCATTCAAATCATGCAAAAGCTTGGCCGGTTCCTTAAACAGAAATTCACTACCTGCTCCCCCGATTAGCTTTTTGCCTTCATCCCGGAGCTTTTGAGCCTGCTCTTTCAGGTTACTATCCACATCCTGCCCTACCCGGGAAAGCCGGGTATGGTTAATGTCACCCAGGCTGGCAGCGAGGTCAAAAATGTTGCCCTGGCCCAGGATTTGGAGTAATTTCTCAACCATTCCGATATCATCAAGCAGAGCATCGGCATATACTGCCGGTCCGCTCGGTTGGTAACAGAGCTGCAAGGCCTTCCGGAAAAGGTCGCCCGCTGCTTGCACCTGGACAGCAATTTGCTCCATTATACTCCTGACCCATACGCAGTCAGGAAATTCCTCTTCTCCCAGATTGAAATCGCAGGCTCTGGCCTCAAGCCACTGCTGTGGATACGGCTTGCACTGGGCAAATTCATAAGCTCGCAAAACCAGTTCCTGCAAACTTTGGTCGCTGCGGCTGCTGCCAAAGGACTCCACCAGGTTAAGAAAAATGGGAGTTGCTTTTTCATACTCGGCTTCAAACAAATCTTCCAAAGTCTCCATTTTAATTAAATCACTTTCCATGCTGTCGCTGATGCGGAAACCGGGGTCTATGCCTACCAGGTGAAAGTAACAGCGTATAACATCGGTACAAAAAGCATGAATAGTGCTAATGGAGGCCTGGTTCAAGAGTTTCAGCTGCCGTCGCAGGTTCTGTTCATTTTCCGGTCTGCCCTCCAGCTCCGACTGCAGGGCATTACTAATCCTTTCCCGCATCTCCCCGGCTGCAGCCTGGGTAAAAGTGACGATTAACATGCGGTCTATATCAACACCATCTTTTAAGACCAATTGAATTATACGCTCTACCAATACCGCCGTCTTACCTGAGCCGGCAGCGGCTGCTACCAGGAGGTTGCAGTCCCGCGCCTTAATCGCATTTTCCTGGGCTTCAGTCCAACTCACCTGGCCTCCACCTCCTGCTCAGCTCTGATTTTACGGATAGCTTCATTGTTCTTTAAAGGGGGCAGATTTCGATAAGTGTTTCCGGGTAACTGCCGGTCAAACTGGCAAATGGAGAGGTAGGGGCAGAAACTGCAGGGAGTTTGATTCTGGATTTTATAGGGTTCAATTTTTACTTTTCCCCCTACCAGCTCATGGCTAACTTTCCTTAGCAAGTTATCGACATGGCTAAGCAGATATTCAAAATCCTCTTCACTTAAAACAGAAGAATTGGTGTAAAAGCTGTCATCTTGTTTCAATCCAACTGGAATTATATCTGAATAGGCAGTAATTTCCCTATCCATCTCCCTAACGATGTTCACATCCTCCAGCACCAACCCTCGTAATTTAAGTTCCCTTGCCAGCTGCTGTTCAATTACTTCCTTAATCTCAGCTTCAGTCTTAATCAGGGGGTCATCTATTTTAAAATAAAAAATGCCCGCTGGTTTTAGCATGGGCCGCTCCAGTTCCTGCTCACCGGCCAGGACCGCCCGCAAATAGATGAGCAGTTGCAGGCTTAAGCCATAATAGGTATCAGAAAGGCTTAGCTTTTTATCCCCGGTCTTATAATCTATTATCCTTATATAACTGGCATCTTCCTGATCCAGTATGTCCACCCGGTCTATACGTCCTTCCAGGTACATGGTCTCACCGTTTTCCAGTTCAATCGCCAGAGCCGGCAAAGTTCCTCCGGTTCCGAACCTGATTTCATATCCCAGCGGGGTAAAGCCGCCTCTTTTTATATGCTCACTTACGGTCCAGGCAGCTCGCCGTCCTATTCTTTTCAAGCGCTGGCTCAGGTAGCGATAGCGATTATTGCTGAAAAATACCCCTTCCCCCTGGGCGGTGAGCATTTGGTCCATAACCGTGTCCATCAATAACTCGCAATCTTCGCGCTCTATCCCCTGCCATTTTCCCGGCCGCTGCTCTATTTGCAGGGCCAATTCCAGCAGAGAATTATGAAACAATTCTCCAATATCGGGAGCCCTGACCGAGAACTCTTTTCTTTCCCGGGGTGAAAGGCCGTAATGAACAAAATGAGCAAAAGGACAGGCAATAAATCGCTCCAAGCGAGTGACACTGCCGCGCAGAGGTAATTTATATAGCCGCCGGGCTTGGTCAGGAGCAATAGTATCTACTTGATTACGGTGGAAAAAGGCTTTTACCATATTATTGCAATGTTCCTGCCATTGGTCTTGCTGGCAGTACCAGTTATATACATCCCACCATAAATCTTCCATAGTTTTATTGTCCAGGTGAAGTCGCAGGTTCTCAATCAGGTGTTTGAAACTGCTCTGCGGGCGGGTTACCATCTGTAATTGCCTTTGCCGGTCATTTATCAGGCCGCTGTCTATGGTTAGCCCGGAAAAGAGATAGCATAGACGATCCAGCAGCAATGACGGGCGCAAGGCTCGGCCTTCGCTATCAGCCGTAGCATATGATAAGAATAGCTTCTGCCGGCACTTGACCAAAGCATTATAAATCAGGAAGTTCTCCTCAGCCACCTGCATCTCCCGGCTCTTGGAAATTTCCATCCCCTGACCGGCCAGATAATCACTTTCATCAGTAGATAATATACCTTCCCGGGATTTGCCCGATGGAATTATGCCATCATTTACCCCTAAAACAAATAACGCCTTTATATCATGACTTTTCGAGCGCTGAATATTGCCCACCAGTACCTGATCCACAGTGGTAGGAATTATGCCCAGCTCGTGGGAAGAAAACCCCGCCTCCAGTACTTTTATATACTCCTTCAGGCCACCCTGCTGATCGCCCAGGATTTCTACCATTTGGTCAAAGGTCTCAATAACTATATTCCAAATCTGGGTATACTGGTTGACCACTTCATAAAGCTCTTGCGCCCGCAATTCTTCTATCCAACTCTGGAGCTTTTCCTGAACTCCCAGATTTTCCAGGTAATCGTACAGTATCCGGGTAATACCGGCAAAGGTTTCTTCCCCTGATAGAGCTGTTTTCATTTCCTCCAGAGGAGTGATAACTGCTTCCCGCCATTGATTTAACTCCTCCAGTTCATCTTCCTCTCCCCAGGTAAAGGGTTCTTTCCAGCGATTACCCCGGATACCATTGCTGAGCACATAGTTTTCCAGCTTTTCAGATGATTCACTATCCACAGCTCCCAGACCGGTTTTCAAGCAGCGGAAAACGTCTTCATAGAGGTAGCCCCGCTCCACACCATGCAATGACGCCAGTATATACTCGATAATGGGATTGTCCATTACATCCCTTTTCTGATCCATAAAAAAGGGAATAGCATATTCACGAAAAACTCGTTTGATGAGACCACCATAGCTATTAAGATCATTGCAGATTACGGCAATATCCTTCCAGCGGTATCCTTCATCTCGAACTAGACTAATCAGCCGGGCAGCCAAATCTTCAACTTCGCTATCGGGATTGGCAGCAGCAAAAATGCTCAGGCACCCAACCGGTTCCCGGTATTTTATGCT
Source organism: Syntrophomonadaceae bacterium (assembly GCA_028683995.1). Lineage (GTDB taxonomy): Bacteria > Bacillota > Syntrophomonadia > Syntrophomonadales > Syntrophomonadaceae > UBA4844. The sequence goes on from JAQUGU010000074.1 coordinate 7,320, forward strand.
GGGATAAGCAAATAATTCCTGCTCCAGGTGCAAAAGTTCTTTATTCCTAAGCTGATTAGCAGCAGTAGTATCGATATTTATCAAGTGAGCAGTTATACCATTATTTTGTGCCATTTCATTAAGACTGCGGTAAGTTCTCCGGGATAAAATGAAGAGGTCTTCGTCCCTTCGCCCTTTATCATTATTAAGGGTAAGGCTGATGGTGGTTTCAGGACATACGGTAATAAGCTGCTCCAGGATTCTCAGACTTTGGGGCGAAAAAGTAGCGAAATTATCCACCCATATCCGGGAAGTGGATAAATAACGACTGGAAGGCATCATATCAATGAAGAGATTAATGTAATCTTCGCTGTCTATGTATCGCTCTTGCAGGTAATCGTTAAAGTGCTGGTAAATCAATGTCACATCATGTAGTTTCCGGCCCAGCAGAGAATCTTTATCAATGCTATCCTGCATTTGCTTAATGTCATCGATTGCAACTGCTCTTTGTTTCAAACCAGCCAGAAATTCCATCAGTTCATTGACAAATCCATTCTGGCGGCAGGAGTTATTATAAACCAGCAATTCCCCTTCCAGTTTCTCCATAACCCGGCGCAATACCATGTTTTTTCCCTGTTCATTGAGCATAACCCGGGTTAAACCACCCACTTCATTAAATATCCGCT
>JAQUGU010000075.1 GCA_028683995.1 Syntrophomonadaceae bacterium
AAAAAAGTATAGGAATATGACAATATATATATAGTAGATTACATGATATTGAGATTAGGGGATATACAAAAAAGGGAGAAAGCGATGAACCGTTTTGCAACAACTAACAGCGATGCAGGAAGGGAAAGCGGACTGCCGGAAGAATTAAACAATAGCCGGGAGAAAATTCTGGCCTATTCAGGTTTGCCTTCAGAACAGGCTCATCTGTTCACAGCATACCTGGAAGATTATAAGCGTATTCAGGGTGATTATCGGGCTGACAGAGAGATAAGAAGGCTTACGGGACTACTAACGACCATGTTTTTCGAAATCTATGGCCTGGTTGCGAGGAAGGTTTTGCAGGAGAAAAACCCTGGTCGGATTTATAAAATGTTTTTGCACTATGGCTTTATGGACGAAGAGCTGGCCGGGAAAGAGAATACTCTAATCCTTTACGAAATGGTAGATGCGACCCTGCCTGATGGGAAGTACGCTGTTTACAATGGTCAGGACTGGCTGGGAAAAATCATGGATCGGGAAAAAGAACCCTCAGTAAATGATTTTGGACTGGATTATCAGGATATGTTCCGGGAGAAGAAAAAACGGGGTGAGTTATTTGACAAGGACAAGGCCAGTTATGATGAAGATCTGGATGGCCGCCTGGATCATGAAATAGGTAGTATGTTCAAAATGGGTCAAAGGATGTGCTGTGGTCGGGCAAGTGACTTCTTCCCTATTTTTCATCAGGGGATGGTAATCGGGGATTTGTCTAAATCTCTGGTAACTCCGCAGAGAATCGAGGAGAGTATGAACCGGATCCTGCAGGTTGACTTTTCGGCCTTACACCGGGAAACAGTATATAGCAATCCCGAGAAAGGGATTCGCCAGGAGTTAATTATGCAGGTGGTTAGGCCGGATATTATTCTTATGCCGGTATTTGGGGCTGAGGGGGTCATGTGGCAGAGTCTAAGTGGAAAACTCATGAACTCTCCCGGACGTTTCCTTTTCCCCATTTTTTCAGCTGCTAATCAGGATGAGCTCATGATTGATACGGTAGCAAAGTTTCGCTGGGAATTATCTCGAGCACTCTCTGCCTATAGCTTGAGTGACTACCAGGAAGGGTCCCTGGTGGGGGATTACAGCAGCTATATTCAATTCTACAAGAAGAATCGGGACCTTTCCTCCGATGCCAAAGATAAACTAAAAGTACAGATAGAGAGAAAGCGCAACAACACCGCCGATGTTTTTGCCTTCGATTACTCAACCTGGGTACTGTATGAATCCCGAGGTATGCTACGCATGAATAAGGTAGCCCGGGAAATTCTTTTCAAACACTGCCCTTTCTCCCGACCGATTCGTGATAGCCTGGAGAAGCAGCCTCTGTTTAGCCAATTCATTCGCCAATTTGAAAACATCAGAGCCAGGCAGGCCCGGTTGTTGGAAGCACGCTATTCTAAATTACAACGCTCTGGCATTGAGCTCGACCCGGAACTGGAGGATAATCTCCTATATTATCAAAGTTAAACCCTCGGGGGCATTATGCCAGCCCTTTTAGCAGGTGGAGTCAAAGGAACCGGTCTCATAACTCGGGTTTTTCCCCGGCAGGTATTGAAGAATAGGACTGCAGCAGGTAGAATATTTATATACTGACGGCTTGATGAAAATATATAGAGTGTTAGTTTCGCGGAGCCGTGGTGCAGCGGTTTAGCATGTCGGCCTGTCAAGCCGGAGATCGCGGGTTCAAATCCCGTCGGCTCCGCCATTTATATTATACTTGCGGTTACAGGTCCCAGGTAGGCAGGTTGACGCCTGCCGCTATCTGTTATAAAATAACTTTGGTGCGGGAGTAGCTCAGTGGTAGAGCACCGGCTTCCCAAGCCGGGTGTCGCGGGTTCGACCCCCGTTTCCCGCTCCATTAATTGTAAGCGACAGCTTACATCCGTGTCCTGTAAAGGGCTCCATTAATTGTGAGCGATAGCTCACATGATCAATTTTCAACGGGAGGTTGGAGAATTGAAAAAACATATTATTAATGTAGTAAAACCTAATCTTAAAAGAGATGGGGAAATTAATTGCCGCGAGTGTGCTACTTCTTGCCAGTCAGCTTGCAAGACTTCCTGCACCGTGGGCAACCAGATTTGCCGTAAGCAGTAAACGGCACTAACACAGGGGGCGGTGCCCCTTTTTTTATGCGCTGATATCTGGAGGGAGAGGGGAAAACACGTGTACCATCTGGCTGGATATGATTTTGATGCCAACATCCACCTTTATCATTGGAATGAAGTAAACATACTCCTGGACGTAAATAGTGGGGCTATTCACGTTTTAGATAATCTGGCTAATGATTTTATCACCTGCCTGATGAATAACCGGGGAGATTTCTACCTGGCGGTAGAAGATTGTAGTCTTCGCTACCCTTCCGCGGAGGTCATGGAAGTTGCCAATGAAGTACTGGCAGCTTATGAGGATGGAGAAATATTTACCCCGGAAGAAGATTTGACCCTGGACCTGTCGATTTTACCGATTAAGGCTCTCTGTCTTAATGTAGCCCACGCCTGTAACATGAAATGCGGCTATTGTTTTGCCAGTCAGGGTAATTTTGGCATGAAACCTGCTCTGATGAGTTTGGAAGTGGGCAAGAACTCGTTTGACTTCCTTATTGCCAACAGTAGCGGGGTAAAGAACCTGGAGGTTGACTTCTTTGGTGGTGAACCCTTGCTAAACTTTGAGGTTGTCCAGGAATTGGTTTTATATGGCCGTAAGCTGGAAGAGGAAACGGGCAAGCAGTTCAATTATACACTTACCACCAATGCCCTGTTACTTGACCAGCCGGTTATAGACTTTATTATAGAGCATGATATAGCTATCATTTTGAGTCTGGATGGCAGGCCGGAAACTAATGATCGCCACCGCATACTAAACAACGGTAGTGGAAGTTACGAACTGGTGCTGCCGCGGATTCGCCAAATGGTAGCGAACCATCCGGTGAGCTATTACATCAGAGGTACCTTTAGCCGACATAACCTGGACTTTGTCAATGACCTGCGCCATATGGTAGACCTGGGTTTTGACTGCCTGTCGCTGGAGCCTGCTATAGGCGCTGATAATGGTTACACCCTGCAAAATGAAGATCTGCCCCGGGTACTGCAGGAGTATGAGAAACTTACTGACACCCTGGTGGAGTATGATCGTTCGGGTAAGGATATTCACTTTTTCCATTACAACCTGGATCTGCAAAAAGGACCTTGTTTGGCTAAACGCCATAGTGGCTGTGGAGCCGGGGTGGATTACCTGGCCATTACTCCGGAGGGAGATATTTATCCTTGTCATCAGTTTGTTGGCAAAAAGGAGTTCTATATGGGTAATGTAGCCAGAGGCTCTCTGGACAGTAATGTTAGAACCAGGTTCCAGGGCAACCACCTGGAAAATAAGGAACAATGTAAGCTATGCTGGGTCAGAAATTTTTGTGGCGGGGGTTGCCATGCCAACAACTACTTTAGTAATGGTGATATTGCTGCCCCGGCTGAGCTTTCCTGTACCCTGCATAAGAAGCGGATTGAAGGGGCTATTTATCGACAATTACAGAAAGAAGGATAAGATAATATAAAAAATATGGGCAAGTAAGGAGGAATTTACTAAAAACAAATAGAAGCTTAGAAGGCGAAACAAAAATAATAGAACATGGAGCAGAATAATGATAAATTACTTTCGAGAGCATAAGACTTGTTTACCAGCAGTGGCTGTAATTGTGGTTTTACTTGTGAGTTTGATTTGTTTGTTTGGTATAAGGACACCGGGCTATGCGGTCTATGTTAATGGTAGTAAGGAGTTTGCCCTGAAGCATAAGGCTGATTTGCAAAAGGCCCTGAATAAAATTGAGGCCGGGGCAGAGAAACGCTGCCGACAGGAATTGGAACTATCAAGCAAAGTGGAATGTAAAAAGGGTTTTATAAGCAGAAATCAGCTGGTATCCTCTAAAGAAGCGGAAAAGAAACTGGCTACGGTTTTGGAATTCAAAGCCCCAGCGGCTGCCATCATAGTCAATGGTAAAACCATAGCTTACGTTGAAAGCAAGGCGGCAGCGAATAGTCTCATTAACAGGTTAAAAAAAGAATACAGCCAGCCGGAACAAGGCGAAAAACTTACAGCTGTTGCTTTTGCTGAGAAGGTCAAGATTAAAGAGGAAAAAGTAGCAGTTAAAAAATTGGTAGCGCTGGATAAAGCCTATGAGTTAATTCGTACCGGAACCAGCAACCCGGAGAAATATATCGTCAAGGAAGGCGATAATTTGTGGCTTATTGCCCGCCGTAACGATATGTATGTAGACGATATAGTTAAGGCCAATGGTTTGACTACGGAAAATCTCCAGCTGGAGCAGGAGTTAATATTGGCAAAAAGCAAACCTTACATAAATGTTATTACCCAGGTAAAAGGTGAGAAAAAGGAAGTCATACCTTATGAAACCAAGGTTATTGTTGATAAAAACTCTCCCAGCTCTATCCGGATTAAACAGGAGGGACAAAACGGAGAGCGGCAGATAGCCTATACTGCCAGTAAGCGTAATGGTGTAATTGAAAAGACTAATGTAATAGAAGAAAAGATTCTAAAAGCAGCGGTTGATAAGGTTATTATTAAAGGAAACCGGGTAACCCAAATAGCCTCTCGTGGTGGGGGTGGTTCAGGAACCCTGGACTGGCCGACTAATGGACGTATTACTCAGTATTACAAGGGCAGCCGCCACACGGGAATTGATATCGGGGGCAGAACCGGTCAGGCTATCAGAGCGGCTGATTCAGGTTATGTGAGTTTTACCGGGTATCAGGGTAGTTATGGTAAACTGGTTATAGTTAACCATAATAATGGGATAGTTACCAAATACGCCCATTGCAGTTCCATAAATGTATCTACCGGTCAGAAGGTTGGCAAAGGAGAAACTATTGCTGCGCTAGGTTCAACTGGCCGAAGTAGTGGACCCCACTTGCATTTTGAGGTCCTGGTCAACGGCTCCCCAAATAATCCGCTTAATTACTTGCGTTAATTAAAGAAACCCTGGCCACGGGTCAGGGTTTTTTTATGATTTTTGGCATGAAAGGAGAGAGGTCTGTGTATGATGTAATAATTATCGGTGGGGGACCAGCCGGACTAACTGCTGCCATTTACACCGGCAGGGCTAAACTGAGAACCCTGGTGCTGGAAGCGGCTATCCTGGGTGGAAATGCCGGACAAACCGACTTAATTGATAATTATCCAGGCTTTCCCTTTGGGATCAGTGGTGCTGACCTGATGGACAATTTCTTAAAACAAGCCCAGCGCTTCGGGGCCGAATTAAAAATGGAGGAAGTAATCGGGATTGAGGAATCTCCCGGGGGCAAACGAGTTATTACCAACCAGGGCGAATACCTGGCTCGTTCTGTAATAATTACTGTGGGCGCCAGACGCCGGGAACTGGAAGTAGAAGGAGAGAAGGAGTATCTGGGTCGAGGGGTTTCCTACTGTGCAACTTGTGACGGCGCCTTTTTTCAGGACTACCCGGTTGCAGTAGTGGGCGGGGGTGACTCTGCAGTTAAGGAAGCGCTTTACCTGGCTGATATAGCTTCCCGGGTTTATCTGATTCATCGCCGGGAGGGTTTTCGGGCTAACCAGAGCGCAGTTGACAAAATGCTGGCCAATGACAAAATTGAACTGAAATTAAACAAGGTGGTAGAACGTATAGAAGGTGAAGGAATGATGCAGACCCTAACCCTGCAGGATGTTAAAACCGGAGAGGCAGAAAGCCTGCAGGTGGAGGGACTGTTTGTCAGCATCGGACTGGTAGCAGCGGCGGACTTTATTGAAGGTTTGCTGGAGACCGAGGAGGGCTATATAGTAACAAATAAGAATATGGCTACATCAGTACCCGGCATTTTTGCTGCCGGGGACATCAGAGTGAAAACAGCGCGGCAGGTAGCTACTGCTGTAGGTGATGGTGCTCTGGCAGGAATAGCCGTTACTGAGTATTTGAAGGAATAGCGCCACTATTTGCTTTCCCCCCGGCAATCCAACCCATAGTATAATGGGGTGCAGAGGGGAGAGATAGAGATGTTGGGGCTTAAAACGGCAGTTTCTGCCAAAAGCATGGTTCTGGTTCTGGTATTTGTTTTGCTAATAACTTTGCTGATAAGTAAAAACAGCCAGGCCCTGATGCGTTTCATGGTGGGGCAGGAAGTAAATTTAAAAACTGCCCATTTTGATCACTATCAGAGTGAACATTATGACATTAAATACACTCCGGTAGATGAGCCCTATGTAAAGCTGATTGCCGGGGTAGCCGAAGAGGCTTATGATACCGTTAGTTCCGTGTTCGGCCTGGAGCCAGGCGGCAGGACTATTATAGTAGTTTATCCAGATAGCAGCAGCCTTTCCCAAAGCTTTGGCTGGGATAAGGATGAGAATGCTATGGGAGTTTACTGGGCAGGTTCCATCCGTATCTTATCGCCCCGGGAATGGCTGGAGGAACAGGATATGCAGCTAAAATTTGCCCAGGAGGGGCCTATGGTTCATGAATTTGCCCATCTAATGGTTGACGAAATCAGCCGGGGGAATTATAATCGCTGGTGGACCGAAGGCATGGCCCAGTATGTTGAAAAGAAAATTACCGGATTTGAATTTCCCAGTCCTTTTGCCGAGGGCAAAAAGATCGAGTATTACCCGTTAAAACAACTGGCGAAACGATTTGACGAACTGGATCAATCCATAGCTTACTGGGAATCCCTGCAGGCAGCGGAGTATATTGCTGACCGTTACGGTGAGGCCAGTTTATTTAATATAACCCGGCAACTGGGTCAAGGGAAAAGCCTGGAACAGGCTATCGAAAATACTCTGGCAATATCGTATACTGAATGGGAAGAAGGTTTTTACCTGTATATTGCGAAAGAAGCTTAACAAGAGGTGTAAATCTTGAAAGATACATTGATAATTAAAGGGGGTAACCCCCTTTATGGAACGGTGCGGGCTAGCGGAGCTAAAAACGCCGGTCTGGTTATAATGGCTGCCAGTATTATGGCCGATGGTGAAACCATACTGGATAATCTACCCCGGATTCGCGATGTTGAAGTAATGATAAAAATACTAAATGATATAGATGTGGACACACGTTGGAATGAGGATGGTAGCCTATCCATTTGCTCACCGGCAGGTGGAATTAAGAGCCACACCTCCTATGAGCTGGCCAAATTACTACGTGCGTCCAATCTTTTTCTGGGAGCCATGCTGGGGCGGCAGCAAGAAGCTACTGTTTCCCTACCGGGAGGATGTGATATAGGTTCACGTCCGATGGATTTGCATATTAAGGGCATTCAGGCTTTAGGGGCCCAGGTCAATATTGAGCATGGTTATATATTTGCCCGGGTCCAGAATCCGGGAGGTTCACGCATCTATCTGGACTTTCCCAGTGTCGGAGCTACTGAAAACATAATAATGATGGCTTCTAAAACTCCGGGCGTAAGCATAATTGAAAATGCAGCCAAGGAGCCGGAGATAGTAGATTTGGCTAATTTTCTAAACTCCATGGGAGCCAGAATCAGGGGTGCCGGTACGGATGTTATTAAGATTGAGGGAGTAAAAGAGCTCAAGGCTTGCCGTTATGCCATTATCCCGGATCGGATTGAAGCCGGTACCTATATGGTGGCCGCAGCTATTTCCGGTGGTGAAGTGATGGTGGAAAACGTTATTCCTACTCATTTACACCCGATTATAGCCAAACTGCAGGAGACCGGAGCTGAAGTTAGGGAGACGAATGGTGGTATTCTGGTAAGGGCTGCCGATAAAATACTGCCGGTTGATATTAAGACCTTGCCTTACCCGGGATTTCCAACCGATATGCAGTCACAGATGATGACTCTGTTATCCCTGGGGGAGGGGTCCAGTGTAATAGTGGAAAATGTCTTTGAAAACCGTTTTCAAATAGTTGATGAACTGAAACG
>JAQUGU010000076.1 GCA_028683995.1 Syntrophomonadaceae bacterium
CTTTTAAAAGTTTCCCTAGCAATCCGGGGCTGATTTATATAATTGATTTTTTAAACAAAAGCCTGAAAGAAAAAAAGATAATGTTTGGCCTTAGCAAGGATAAGGAAAAGGACGAAATGATAATAAACATTTATGAGTTTTAATGGAGGGTTTCATGAGCAGGGAGATAAAAGAGTTCCTAAAAGAAATAATAAGCATAGTAGTTATAGCATTCATACTGGCTATGATTTTAAGAACTTTTGTTATTGAGGGTAGAATTATTCCTACCGGATCAATGCTGCCCACTATACAATTAAAAGACCGGGTTATGGTCAATAAATTCATTTATCGTTTCAATGAACCGGAAAGGGGAGACATAGTAGTTTTTGATCCCCCTGAAGCCCTGCAAACTAATCAGGACTATATTAAGCGAGTTATTGGTCTACCAGGTGATGTAGTAGAGATGAAAAATGGCAAAGTCTACATAAATGACCGCCCCCTCAAGGAACCCTATCTGGCTGAAGCCCTGGATTACGAATATGGCCCGGTAGAGGTACCGGAAGGATGCTTGCTAGTTCTGGGTGATAATCGTAATCATAGTTTTGATAGCCATTACTGGAATGCCTGGTTAACTCAAGACCGATTAAAGGGTAAAGCCTTTGTTACTTATTGGCCCTATAATCATATTAAACTATTGCAGCGGGAGGTTTCTTTCGAATGAGGATCCTGCTAACTAATGATGACGGAATTCATGCCCGGGGAATTCATTGCCTGGCGCGGGAATTAAGTTCCATTGCTGAGCTATACGTGGTGGCTCCGGATCGGGAAAGAAGCGGAACCGGTCATTCCATCACTGTTTTTGAGCCTATTCGGGTAATTAAAACAAATATGGCTGAAGCTAATGGAGCCTGGATAGTGGGAGGAACTCCGGTTGACTGTGTGAAATTGGGGCTTAGCCGATTAGTTGATAATATAGATTTTGTGGTATCAGGAATCAATCATGGCCCTAACCTGGGTACTGATGTACTCTACTCGGGAACAGTATCTGCTGCTGCCGAGGGTGTTATCATGGGGGTACCTTCCATTGCGGTGTCCCTGAATTCCTATGATGAGAATATGGAATTCGATTATGCTGCCAGGTTTACCCGTAATCTAGTTCGGGTAGCTATAAAACGGGGAATAGAAAAGAAGACTTTAATAAACGTTAACATACCGCCACTGGATGAGAAAGGAATTAAAGGTATCAGAATAACCAAACTCGGGGTACGAAATTATGATAATCTCTTTGAAGAGAGACAGGATCCCCGTGGTAATACTTACTACTGGCTGGGAGGAGGAGTTGTCAAGGAGGAACAGGAGGCTGAAAGTGATGTGCTTGCCACCCAGGATGGATATATTAGCATAACCCCCATTCACCTGGATTTGACTGATTACCAATTAATTCAGGAGTACCGCAAATCTTTTTCAATTTATTTAAGTGTGTCTGGAGCTGCAGAATGATATTTTTTAGCCTGCTATTAAACACCCTATTATTTTTCGTGGTATTTAATATTTCCTATTTACGGCAAAAGAAACGGGATCCCAATTATCCGGATAAGCCTTTTAGCAAACTGGTGCTGTTTCCCCTGGCACTGGGGATAGTATTTACACTAATTGTAGACATGTTCAAGGGGATTTTTATATACCAGATGCTGCTTTTCGGATTGGCCGCACTATTTCTTTACTGGATTTTTTATATTCTTAATCGGAAATCAAATTAGAAAAAATTTTGCTACTTTAAACAAAGTATAGTACCATTTTTACAGTTATAGTAGATTACGAGGAGGTTATTGGATGAAGGTTTACCCCACTAGTAAAATTCGTAATATTGCTCTGGTTGGCCATGGAGGTACTGGGAAAACTTCCCTGGTAGAAGCAATGCTATACAATACAGGGGCTATAAAGAGGATGGGCAAAGTTGACGATGGCAACGCAGCAGCAGATTATCTTCCCGAAGAGGTCAAGAGAAAAATTACAATCAGTACAGCACTGGTCCCCTGTGAATACAGAGACCATAAAATAAATGTTCTCGATACTCCTGGTTATGCCGATTTCTATTTTGAAGTAACTGGTGCTATGCGGGTAGTGGACTCCATGCTAATGGTTTTTTCCGCAACTGCTGGAGTAGAAGTTCAGACCGAAGTAATCTGGGAAGACTTTCCCGAAGTTCCTAAAATGGCATTTATCAACAAAATGGATCGGGAGAATGCCGATTATTATAAAGTACTAAACGAGATGAAAGAAAGCTTTGCCGATAATATCGTCCCGGTGCAGCTACCTATAGGAGCAGAGGATAATTTTAAAGGTGTAGTTGACCTGGTCAAAATGAAAGCCCTTATATTTGAACCTGGCACCGGCAAAATTAGTGAAACCGATATCCCTGCCGATATGATGGACGATGTGGAGAATTACAAAGAAACTTTAATTGAAGCTGCTGCAGAGGCAAATGATGAACTGCTCACCAAATACCTGGAGGGTGAAGAACTCAATGATACCGAAATACTGGAAGGTATTAAGGAAGCTGCCGCCAGCGGTTCAGCCGTTTTTGTTTTCTGTGGTTCCGCCCTTAATAATATAGGTGTAAATCCATTAATGGATTTTATCGTTGATTGCAGTGCTACTCCCGATACTAATCCTATTGTTAAGGGTAAAGATTTGGATAACGATCCTCTGGCCGCCCAGGTTTTTAAAACCATAGCCGACCCTTATATTGGCCGGCTCACAATGTTCCGGGTTTTTACCGGTAAGATGAAAGCGGACAGTGTAATATATAATGCTAATAAAGAAAAAGAAGAAAAAATTGCTCAGATATTAATAATGACCGGCAAAGAGCAGGCGGCAGTACCAGAGTTGTTTGCTGGAGATATTGGTGCAGTAGCCAAACTGGCAGTAACCGGCACCGGAGATAGTCTTACCGTTAAAGCCAATCCGGTAATTATTGAACCTATACAGTTCCCCGAGCCTACCCTTAACATGGCTATTGAACCCAAGAGTAAAGGCGATGAGGATAAACTGAGTGGGGCTCTGCAGCGTTTACTGGAAGAGGATCCCACCATTCGGGTGGAAAAGAATGCCGAAACCAGGCAGACCATAATGAAAACCATGGGTGATACCCACGTAGATATAGTAATTGAAAAACTGTCCCGCAAATTTGGGGTAGATGTGATCAGCAAGGAAATGCGGATACCATACCGGGAGACCATTCGTGGTACAGTTGAAGCTGAAGGTAAACATAAAAAACAGACCGGTGGTCATGGTCAGTATGGCCATGTTTGGATTAAGTTTGAACCTACCGAAGATGGCCCATTTGTATTTGAAGAACATGTATTCGGCGGTTCCGTACCCCGCAACTACTTCCCGGCGGTAGAAAAAGGTCTGGTAGAAGCCATGGTGGAAGGTGTCCTGGCAGGTTACCCGGTAACAAATTTAAAAGCCACACTCTATGATGGATCTTATCACTCCGTAGACTCCTCGGAAATGGCTTTTAAGATGGCTGCCCGTCTAGCCTTTAGGAAGGGTTTGGAATCTGCCAAACCAGTATTATTGGAGCCCATCGTTAATGTAGAGGTTGAGGTGCCTGAGACCTATATGGGCGATATCATCGGGGATATGAACAGCAAGCGGGGTAGAGTAATGGGCATGGAACCGGCAGGCAGGAAGCAGATAATTAAGGCTCAGGCTCCGCAGGCAGAAATGGCACGCTATACTATAGACCTGAAATCCATGACCCAGGGACGGGGTAAGTTTAGAATGGAATTCTCCCATTATGAAGAAGTACCGGGGCAGATTGCGGAAAAAATTATTGAAAAGGCCAAACAGGAAAAAGAGGAGAAATAGATATTTTAATCATAAAAAGAGGGCGGCATTGCTAATGCCCTCTTTTTTTACATACGCTTATTTATCTGCTGGAACAAAACGTCATCACCACCCGGGATGTCATTGTTGATAAAATAAAAGTGATAGTTTTTAGCTGCTTCGCTTTTTTTGTTAGTAAGGGTAAAAATATGATAAGAGATATATATAATGCTGGAAGTGGACAGAAATAAAGATAACAGGTAGCAGGTGTTACCTGTTTGTAGCAGTCCGTAAAGGGTTAATTCCATTAACAGGACCGAAAATAACAGGTAGATAAACAGCCATTGTTTTTTCTTCAATACGCTGACCTCCTGATTAAATCTATCAGGATTATTAACCTTAAAAACTAATTCCATACCTGGTGACCGGAGATACTATCCCCGGTGGCAGCGGAATAGCGGAAGGAGATGATTAGAGATACTCGTGGATTATGTAAGTCAGCTCTCCAACCTGGTAATCAGCATATTTAATATTGAGAATTTAATACATGCTATCATAGCTCTATTAATATTCATAATATTTCTGCTTTTACGAAAAGTGTTTACCCGCTACATCTTTTCCTGGCTGCTAAAACTGAGTAACCGAACTACCCATGAACTGGATGACAAGATACTATTGGCATCAGAAAAACCCATCCGGGCTCTGTTTGTTGTTCTGGGATTATACCTGGCTCTGCTTTATCTGCCTTTATCACCAGTAATGGACGCTTTCTTTGCCAGTGTCTTCCGTTCTCTGCTGGTAATACTTATAGCCTGGGGGTTTTATGATCTCTGTGGCCGTAATTCGCTATTATCGGAGGAACTTAAAGAAAAACTAAACATGGATAGCATGTTAATCCATTTCTTCTCCAACGCAGCCCGCTTTGTAATAATAGCCCTGGCTATAGTAATAATTGCTCAGGAATGGAATTACGATGTTAATGGTTTTATTGCCGGACTGGGCCTGGGGGGATTGGCTTTTGCCCTGGCGGCCAAAGATGCCCTGGCTAATATATTTGGTGGAATAGTAATTATAATGGAAAAACCATTTCTAATTGGAGACTGGATTGCAATTCCTGAGGTTGAAGGAGTGGTAGAGAATATTTCCTTCCGCAGTACCAAGATTAGATCCTTTTCCCAGGCATTAATAACTATTCCCAATTCCACCCTGGCCAGCGAAGCTATTACCAATCACAGCCGCATGGGGAAAAGGCGCATAAGCTTTTATTTAGGCCTGACTTATGATACGCCAAAAAACAAGGTAGAAGAATGCGTTAAGCGTATTAAACAAATGTTGGCAGAACACCCGGGTATCCATCCTGAAACTATACTGGTTTATTTTGAAGTATTCAACGAGAGCAGCCTGGATATATTTATATATTGCTTTACCAATACCACCATTTGGTCAGAATACCTGGAAGTAAAACAGGACGTAAATCTAAAAATTATGGCCCTACTGGAAGACGAAGGCATATCCATCGCCTTTCCCAGCCGCAGAATTTACCTGGAAAATATAAACCCGGTTGAAGGGAATAATTAAAACTGGTTATACCGGTCAATTATTTCCTAACGGATTATTCCAATTCTTAAAATACATTATTAGCGCCAGGGGTGGGGAAGTTAGTTATAAGAAGATTTATTAGCGGAGTGATAATAGATGCCTGGATTTTATATCGTAAGCGAGTATGGCTACATTTTACCAGTGCCATATAGCTCCTATGAATCAGCTATGGCCAACTGTGATATTAATGAGATGGTTTATCTGGCTGATAGTCTGGTGGAGTTAGAAGAAAGCCTGGATATATCCGAGGAAGAAGAAAATCTTTAAAAACAAAAACCGCACCGATTGGCGCGGTTTTTGTTTTGTCATACATATTAGCACATGGGTTGCATGCTCTCCTCGAATATCTTCCTTACAATGGTCTCGTCTGCTTTTATCGGTGCTACACCCAGAAGACCGGCTAGACCCGGAGTTTCAAATGCCAGTTTTACTAGTTTGTCAATATGAGCTTCGGTGTAGCCCATGTCAGCCAGTTTTTCAGTTGCGCCAACGCTGAATAGCCATTGTTCTACAGCTTTGGCACACTTCTCAGCCTCACCTGGTACACCCGTTAAACCAGGTACAATAGGTGCATACATGGCAGCCATGATTTCAGGACATGCAGGATAGGTATATTTAATAACTGCGGGCAGCAGCATAGCCAATCCCAATCCATGGGGAAGGTCAGGTTTAATAGCACTCAGCGGATGTTCCAGGGCATGGGTGAAGTGCAATAATCCGTTGTCAAAGCAAATACCGCCTATCATGGAAGCATAGAGCAGGTAGTATCTAGCGGTCAGGTCATCAGGATGAGCCATTGCCTGAGGTAAGTAACGCGCTACCAGCCTTACTGCCTCTACTGCGGTAAGTACGGTGTAGGGGCTTGTTACCAGTGAGGTAGCTGCTTCACTAACATGGTTTATAGCATCAATAGCCGTATAGCGGGTCTGGCCAACGGGAAGTTTGGCCGTTATGGCCGGGTCATCGATAGCGAAGGTGGGGTATAAACATTCAGCGGCCAGAGCCGGTTTGTACTCTAGTTCGGGAATGCTGGCTACTGCAAACCGGTCAACTTCGGTACCGGTTCCATGAGTGGTATTGATGGCGATAATGGGAACTGCTTTTTCCGCATTAAATTTAAAGGTATAAAGGTCGCGAGCATTATATTTCTTGTTATCAGGATGAAGCAGAACGGCAGCGCTCTTACCAGTGTCGATGGGGCTTCCTCCGCCAATGCCGATAACAGCTTTAGCACCCAGGTCTTTACCCATTTTAGTTGCTGCATCTATACCATCTACAGTAGGGTTGGGAACTACTCCAGTAAATAGAGCATAGGAAATACCATTCTTCTTCATGGCTGGTTCGAGGACTTCCCAAACACCGGTAATCTTATAAACGATTTCATCAGTGGTGATTAAGACCTTGTCAATGCCCTCTTTTTTTAGGTATTCACAAATATCATTGACTTTTTGCAGAGCACCCACACCAAAGTAGCATAGCGTACGGCTGCGAATTTCGACTACCTGATTAATGTTCATTTTGCTTTCCCACATATTTGTCTTTCCTCCTTAAAAATTGTTGTTCTACAATGCAAGCCTATCCCCAACGTTTAAAGAAAATGATACACCTGTACCAGGGGCGTTTATCGGCCTGAACTCCCGTAGATAGTAATAAGCGCTAATCCAAAAAGCACTTTTTGAATATAGTTACTTTCTTGTTTACTGACTGCTATCCGCCGGCGGATATGCTGTCTTGTCTATTTGTTTATAGTTATTGCAATTATTATGCCAAGCTTTATCAGGCTTCATTCTATAAACATTAGAACCAGCTAAAATCCGCGAATTAAGGTGTTTCATCCACTTCTTAATAACCTTTGCGGATATTAAATAAGTGTTACTTGAATGTTGTTAGAAGTGACACACTGTTAACATCCCTGTGATAAAGGACAAACACTATACCAACAGGTCAGTTAATTAATAGAGACGTGCAGAAAAAAGTAAAAACCGCGCTGCTTTGCGCGGTTAATTATTTTTATATGGCAGGGGAGACAGGAATCGAACCCGCAGCCCTCGGTTTTGGAGACCGATGCTCTGCCAATTGAGCTACTCCCCTGTGCCTTACGGACAAATATTATTCTAACATATTACTATAAGCTCTTCAACAGGTTTTATCGAGGGCAGAATGGGATTAATCAGATTGTTTCCTTATTATACATATGATAAGGTAAGCGCTTGAACCTGTTGTTGTTTAGAGTTATGATTTAACTTGGATTGACTACCACCTAGTAATATACCTTAAAACTAAAGAATATTATTGCAGAGATGAAAGAATTTTTTCAAAGTATAGTATTTAAGAAAAAAACTAAGGCGGGTGGATTAATTGAACAGGGTTCTGGTACTCATGGGCGGCACCTCCGAGGAAAGAGAAATATCATTACAAAGTGGCGCTAATGTCTGTACGGCATTGGAGAAGAAAGGTTATCAGGTAGAGTCCCTGGATTTGAACAAGGATACCCTTAACCGGATAGCGGATATAGCTCCCGATG
>JAQUGU010000077.1 GCA_028683995.1 Syntrophomonadaceae bacterium
AGGGTTTTATGCAAGTTTAAAATTGGCAAATACACCAATTTAACGTTAATTAATATGCTTCTACATCCTTCTTGGTTATCGTGTTTTCCAGTGTTATCGGGTATAGTACAAAATTTTACTGGAAATAATAGCTAAGAGGTGATAAACATGAAAAATGGGCGTAGGCTTACCTACCTTGGCATGATGATGATTGCCGGAGTGTTATGCGGTTTCATCTTAAGCGGCGTTTATAATGATGTTAGCAAGGAAAAAAAGCCCGTAGTAGAGATTAGCCATAAAACAAAAACCGTAACTCCCAACACTCCTATCGTCTATGAAAGAGAATATACCAAATGCGGACATACGGTAATTTCCAGTTTCGAACATAGCAAGGACCTGGAGGGGAAAGACCTGGCCTCCATACGACGTAAATACAGCCCGGACCAGGGGTATCTCATTAACTGGAAGGGAGATACCCTGCTGATTAAACAGCAGATAGACGGATTTTGTCCCCAGGATAAGGGGAGCTACCGTTTAAAAGAATACCAGGGCATGGTTGCTGTTTACCGGGGTGTAGAAGAGGAGAAAGTGCTGGAACGGGTTACTGTTATTCGTATGGACTTATTACCTGCTGCTATTCAGAAGGATATTAGAGCAGGTAAATTTGAATTTGGGGATAAAAACGCCTTAAATGATGCCCTGGAGAACTTGGATGAGTATTTGTAGAATTGGGAAGTGGGAGGCGGGAAGTTGGAAGTGAGAGGTTAGAGGTGGGACTTGGGAAATAGGAAGTGAGATTAATGAAGTGCATTTTTACGTCTATAGCATAGTAGTTGACCGCAATTTCAAGTAATATATAAGAGAGATATTTATTAAGGCGGGCGTAAAAATGCGTATTTTAGGCATCGATCCGGGTACGGCTACCACCGGTTACGGGGTAGTAGACTACCAGGCGGGAAGAGAAAAAATGGTTACTTATGGTACGATAAAAACAGACTCAGGTATGGCTATGCCTTTACGCCTATATCGGATTAAACTTCAATTGGAGCAATTACTGCAAGAATACCTACCTGATAAAGTGGCAGTAGAAGAAATATTTTACAACCGTAACTCGAAAACTGTAATCAGCGTGGCTCAAAGTCGTGGTGTAGTTCTTATGACTGCTGCGGCAGCCGGACTGCCGGTCTTAGAATATACTCCCTTACAGGTTAAACAGGCTGTAGTGGGTTATGGTAATGCGGATAAGAGACAGGTACAGTTAATGGTACAACGAATACTGGGTATGAAGGAAATACCTCGCCCCGATGATGCTGCAGATGCACTGGCCATTGCTATTTGCGGCCTGCATTCCAGCCGTCTGGGATAAATAGGGGTAAGGCGTGAGGGGGAAGGGGTTTCAGGTATGATATATGTGATATATGCAAGGGGAAAAGATACATATGATTTCATTTATTAAAGGCTTTTTGGCTGAGCAAAATGCTGATTCCATAGTAGTCGATGTTAATGGAGTAGGTTATGAGATAATTATTCCACCCCGGGCTATGACCAGATTACCTGGTCGGGGTGAGACCGTGCTGTTGTATACTCATTTACAGGTGCTGGAGAATGAATTCAAACTATATGGTTTTACGGAAAAAGAGGAATTAAAGCTGTTCAAGCAATTGCTGGGGGTTTCCGGCATGGGAGCCAAAGGAGCCGTAAACGTTCTCGATTTTATCGATCCGCCCGGTTTTTACCAGGCCATTGCCAGCCAGGATGAAAAATTGCTGATAAAAATTCCCGGTGTAGGCAAGAAAACGGCCAGCCGCCTCATTTTCGAGCTCAAGGATAAAATAAGCAGTGAACAGCTTATAGCTTCATCAGTTCGGGATGATAGTAGTATGGATGAGGTGTTAGAAGCGCTGGAAGCCCTGGGCTATGGCCGCAGCGAGATTTATCCCCTGGTTCTGGAGATGCAGGCCCGAGGGGAGTTGGACGGCAGTGTGGAAGAAAACTTGAGAAAGATTCTTAAAGCCCGTAACGTACAGATGAAGAGATAGGGATTGGGGATGCTTAAGGTGCAGGATGACAGGATAATATCATCTCACTGGCAGGAAGAGGACGATATTGCCGATACTTCTATCCGGCCATTAAGGTTGGTAGATTACATAGGTCAGGAGCGGGTTAAAGAAAACATAAGTATATTTATTGCTGCTGCCCGGGAAAGAGGTGAGAGCCTGGATCATGTGCTTTTGAGCGGGCCTCCCGGTTTGGGTAAAACAACCCTGGCCAGTATTGTAGCAGCCGAACTGGGTAATTCCATCCGCAAGACTTCTGGTCCGGCTATCGAACGTCCGGGCGACCTGGCCGCTATACTGACTAATCTGGAAGCCGGGGAAATTCTTTTTATAGATGAAATTCACCGTTTAAATCGTAGTGTGGAAGAAATTATGTACCCGGCTATGGAGGATTATGCCATTGATATAATTATTGGAAAAGGACCGGCTGCCCGTACCCTGAGATTAGACCTGCCTCCATTTACCTTAATTGGGGCTACTACCCGACCGGGATTATTGAGCTCTCCCCTGCGGGACCGTTTCGGCATAAACTGCCGTCTGGATTTTTATTCGGTTGAGAATTTGAGTAATATTATTCTCCGGGCTGCGGGAATACTAGGTTTGGCTATAGATGAAGCCGGTGCCCGGGCTATTGGCCAACGTTCACGAGGAACCCCCCGGGTGGCCAACCGCCTGCTAAAAAGGGTGCGTGATTATGCGCTGATTAAAGCAGATGGTGCCATTGACCAGAAGGTGGCCAGGCAAGCTTTGGAGATGCTGGATATTGATGAATATGGATTGGACAACATGGACCGCATGATCCTGGAGGCGATTATTTATAAATTTGGTGGAGGTCCGGTAGGGCTGGAGACTTTATCTGCTGCAGTATCCGAAGAAAACGATACTTTAACCGACGTTTATGAACCATATTTATTAAAACTGGGCTTTATCCAAAAAACCCCCCGGGGTCGGATTGCCACCGAACACGCCTACCGCCACCTGGGCTGCCCGGTACAGAAAAATACTGAGACCAGCCTTTTTGAGGATTAGTCTAAGATTTTATTTCACGCAGATCGCGCGGATTAAGCAGGATTTACGCGGATTCATTAGTAAATGATTTTACTGCAAAAACCCTAATTTGATTGTATATTAGTGAATACATGGGTTGAAGAGAGAGTGTTTTAATTTTTTTGAATTATGGTAGAAATACACCCTACACACTACGGGTACTACTGATGCTCCGTTGGTCGCAATTAAGGTTGCGGGTACTACAATGTTGCGTCTAATTATACGGCCAATTGCATGCTAAGGGGTTACGACCCATTTTAAAAAAATCCGCGGAAATCCCATAATAATCCGCGCGATCCGCGTGAATTTAAGCAAGGGTGGTTCGAATGTCTAAAGTACTTCTTCATATTTGTTGTGGGCCTTGTGCCAGTTACCCGGTACCCTCTTTGCGGGAGCAGGGTTATGAGGGGATGGGTTATTTTTTTAACCCCAATATTCACCCTTATAGCGAGTATATAAAACGCCGGGAGGCTCTGGAGGAATATTCCCATCAGACTAACCTGAAGGTAATCTATGATGAAAACTATAACCCGGTAGAATATTTTCAAAACATCTCTTACCGGGAAAGCCAGCGTTGCTTGTTCTGTTACCGGTTGCGTCTGGAACAGGCCGCCCATATTGCTAAAAAAGGCAAATTTGATTATTTTAGTACTACCCTGCTGGTTAGTAAATACCAGAAGCACCACTTAATCAAGGAAGTGGGAGAAGCTATGGGAGAAAAATATGGGGTGCCGTTTTTATACCAGGACTTCCGCGAGGGATTTAAACAGTCAGTGGAGTGCTCCAAAGCCATGGGGCTCTATCGACAGCAGTATTGCGGTTGTCTCTACAGTGAGATGGAGCGTTATGCTCCCCGCGAACTGGTCAAGAAGGTTTTTTCATCTAGGAAAATAGACGCGGACTGAGTAACCGGGTGGATATAGGAGATCAAGCTCCTCGGTTTAGGGTTGGAATAAAGAAAAATGCAGAGAAGCAGGAGTTTGGTATGAACATGGAAGCTATGGCGAAAATATTAATAGGGGTTGGCTTATTTATCATTCTGGCTGGTATTATGCTATATGTGCTGGCGCGGCTGGGGGTATATGGTGTTAAAATACCGGGGGATATTTATATTAAAAGAGAAAACTTCAGCTTTTACTTTCCTATAGTTTCCTGTTTGGTAATTAGCCTTCTCCTTACCTTAATTATTAACCTGATAGGCAGGCGTTAATATATGCATGAAAACCAGAAGGCCATGGGGACGGTTCGAGCGTCCCGAAGCGAAGCGAAGGCCGATAGGGAAGACGATGGAACCGTCCCCGTGGCCTTGGAAAACAGTATTTATAACCTGCAAAGCTACCAGTTTGACCTGCCCCCTGATTTAATAGCCCAATACCCGATGGAACCGCGGGATCATTCGCGGCTACTAGTTTTGGATCGGCAAACCGGGCTCATTAAGAATCATGTTTTCTCAGATATTATTGATTATCTGGAGGCCGGGGATACCCTGGTGCTTAATGATACCAGGGTAATTCCAGCCAGGCTTTATGGCTGTAAAGACAGTGGAGCCAGGGTGGAATTACTTTTATTAAACCAGCGGGGGAAGCAATGGGAGGCCCTGGTCCGACCGGCAAAACGATTAAAACCTGGCAGCAGGGTAAGGTTTGACGGGAATGGAGTAGAGGTAGAGATAACTGCCGAGTTGAATTTGGCCGGAGGCAGGTTGATAGAATTTAGAAACTGCGTAGACGAGATGAGTTTTATTGAGCAGACGGGTCAAATGCCTCTGCCTCCCTACATCAACCGCCCGGCAGAAAAAGCTGATAAGCAAAGCTACCAGACTATCTACGCCCGGGAAAAGGGTTCTGCTGCTGCTCCAACTGCCGGTCTGCATTTTAGCCAGGAATTACTTCAGCGTATTCAGGATAAGGGGGTCAACCTGGGCTATATTTTACTACATGTAGGATTAGGTACTTTTCGCCCGGTAAGCAGCGAGGATATACGCCAGCACCAAATGCATTATGAGTATTACCGAGTGGATGAAGAAACCGCAGCCTTACTTAACCAGACCCGGCAGAAAGGTAAAAAGATAATTGCAGTTGGTACTACAGTGGTAAGGACCCTGGAAACAGTCTATAATACTAAGCATGGTTTTACTGCCGGGGAAGGTCAAACCAATAAATTTATCTACCCTGGTTATGAAATTAAGGCGGTAGACCGCTTGCTAACTAATTTTCACCTTCCCGGATCTTCACTTATTATGCTGGTGGCGGCTTTGGCCGGCTATGATAATACCATGGTAGCCTACCGGCATGCAGTTGAAAATAAATACCGTTTTTTCAGTTACGGTGATGCGATGTTGGTAGTTTAATAATCCGCTCCCTTAATAGCGACCGAAGGAAGCAGCAGTGTGCCCTATGGGTACGTAGTTCCCTAAAAATCCGCGTATTCCGCGTCTTTTATCGGGCTAATACATGGTTTAGAACTTTTATAGGAGAACGTGATGTTTCAGTTTGAACTCTTGAAACAGGATAGTAACAGCTCGGCCCGTTTGGGGCAGATAACGACCGGACATGGGGTTATTGACACACCGGTTTTTATGCCGGTAGGAACCCAGGCCACAGTTAAAACCCTGACTCCCGAAGAATTATATGAAATAGGGGTGCAAATAATATTATCCAATACCTATCACCTGTACCTGCGTCCGGGGGAAGAATTAGTTGCAAAGGCTGGAGGGTTGCACCGCTTCATGAACTGGAAAGGGAATGTTTTGACCGATAGCGGTGGTTTTCAGGTTTTTAGCCTGGCCAAACTGAGGCGTATTAGTGACGAGGGGGTGTATTTTAATTCTCATATAGATGGTTCCGTTCATTTTTTGAGTCCGGAAAAAGTTATGCAGATAGAACAGCAACTGGGTGCCGATATTGCCATGTGTTTCGATGAATGTGCCCCTTACCCTTGCACTTACGAGGAAGCTCTACAGGCTGTAATCCGAACCTCACTATGGGCAGGGCGTTGCCGGGAGAACCATCATCGGAGTGACCAGACCCTATTTGCCATTGTTCAGGGTAATATTTTTCCTGACCTCAGGCAACGAAGTGCTGAAGAGCTTTTGAAACTGGATTTTCCCGCCTACGCTATTGGGGGACTTAGTGTGGGTGAACCAAAAGAAGATATGTACAGAATACTGGAGCTTATGCATGACCTGCTGCCGGCGGACAAACCCAGATATCTGATGGGGGTGGGTACACCGGAAGACTTGCTGGAAGGGGTTAAAAGGGGGGTGGATATGTTTGATTGCGTACTTCCTACCCGCCTCGCCCGGCATGGAACAGCCTATACCGCAGAGGGAAAAATAACTGTACGTAATGCTCAATTTGCTGATGACTTTTCCCCCATAGATAATTGCTGTGACTGTTATGTATGTCGCAATTATAGCCGGGCTTATTTGCGACACCTTATAAAGGCCGAAGAAATACTGGCGCATAGACTTCTTAGTTATCATAATGTTTACTTTCTGGTGAAATTGATGGAAAATATAAGGAGTGCTATCAACCTGGGGGTGTTTTCGACCTTTTACCATGATTTCTTAAACACCTACAGGTTTTAACAGGAGGAATCTACCTGTTTTTAGAGAATATTAATAAAGTTTAGGAGTGATTATGAGTATGGGAGCTGCGAATGCTCAAAGTTGGTTGTCAATGCTGGTCTGGTTAGGGGTATTTATACTGATATTTTATGTTTTTCTGATAATGCCCCGTAAAAAAGAAGAGAAGAGACACAAAACCCTGCTGGAAGAAATGAAGAAAGGAGACAAGGTTGTATCTATAGGTGGAATTAACGGGACTATTGCCCGGATTAAAGATGATACCGTGGTGTTAAAAATTAGTGAAAACACTGAAGTAGAGTTTTTAAAAAAGGCCATCGCCTACAGGGTTGAGGACTAAAGTTCTATGGTAAGCTTGGAAGCGGTGAAAAAGAATTCGCTAGTGCAAACTTTTATTGAGAAAGGCAATGAGCATTTGGGGGTAATGGGATTTACCGACCATGGGTATTTGCATTTATCCCTGGTAAGCCGTCTCAGTAGAGAAATAATGTTAAAACTAGGTTATAATGAGCATTTAGCCGAGCTTGCAGGGATTGCAGGTTATATGCATGACCTGGGTAATGTAATCAATCGTAATGGACATAGTCAGAGTGGAGCTTTAATAGCTCAGGTAATACTTCGTCGTATGGGAATGGATATTAGCGAAGTGGCAATTGTTTGTGCGGCCATTGGTAACCATGATGAGGGCAGCGGGCACCCGGTTAATCAGGTAGCTGCTGCTCTTATACTGGCGGACAAGTCGCATGTACATAGGAACCGGGTACGTAACCTGGATATAGCTACTTTCGATATCCATGACCGGGTGAATTACGCTGTGGAATATTCGATTCTAAATATTGATGATGACAATCGGATTATTACCATGGAACTGGCTATTGACACCAGCATATGTCCGGTGATGGAATACTTCGAAATTTTCCTGAGTCGGATGCTGATGTGTCGGCGAGCTGCTAATTTTCTGGACTGTGAATTCGAATTGGTTATTAACGGAGCCAGGCTTTTATAGATTTGCTAAAGTAGTTGGAAGGAGGAACACGACGTTGCAGGAAAAAACCCCCAGTATTCTGGTAATCACGATAATAGTAATCGCGCTGGGATTACTGACTTATTTTCTTTACCAACCCATTTTTAATAACGTGAACCTGGGACTGGATTTAAGTGGTGGACTGCGGGTGGTTCTTCAGGCTCAGGAGAAAACGGGTCAGGAAGTAACCCCCGATACCATTCAAAAGGCAGTAGGTATATTGCGTGACCGGGTTGATAA
>JAQUGU010000078.1:0-5323 GCA_028683995.1 Syntrophomonadaceae bacterium
TCTCAATTCTAAATTCTTATCAGTTTCCTTTTATATAATAAGCAAACTTGTCCTGTACAGCAAATATTTAAACTTTTCTTAATAGTTTTCCAACAAATAAGGGTAGATATCCACAGTGCGGGAAGAATACCAGGAATTGATAAAAACGGGGGTATCTTGCGTTTTCATGTATTATTTAGCCCATAAAAAACAAATATATACTTTAAAGTTTATTTTTTCGTCTGAAAATGTAGAAAAATACTTGACTATTAATCCCAACAATGGTATATTTGCGGTGAGGAGAAATTTTGGAGAAAGAGGAGGGTTGTAGTTATGATGAAATCAACCGGTGTAGTAAGAAAAGTTGATGAGTTGGGTCGTATTGTTATTCCTATAGAGTTGAGACGCACCATGGGCATTGAAGAAAAAGATGCTCTGGAAATTTATGTTGATAGCGAAAAAATTATACTCAAGAAATACGAACCCGCTTGCATATTCTGTGGTAATGCCGAAGAAGTATTTAATTATAAAGGTAAGAATCTCTGTAGAAACTGTCTTACTGAATTATCCAAACAGGTCGGTTAATACATAGTAATTTATTTGGACCTAACAAAATAATTGTAGAGCATGGATTTTTTAATACCGTACTCGCGGGCCTTCTTTTTGAAGGCCTCTTTTTTATCTACTCCCTGTTCCAGCAACTCTTCCACCTCCCGGGCAATTTCCGCAAGGCTCCTGGCTTCCACCACCACTGCTTTGCCCTGGATAATTATACTTATCTCCCCCCGGGGCGGGTTAAGGCTGTAATATTCATAGAGCTCAGCGGCACTACCCCTTTTAACCTCTTCATAAACTTTAGTTAGTTCCCGGGCGACGGCCAGCTTGCGCTCCTCTCCCAGGATCGATTGTATATCCTTCAGGCAGGCCAGCAGGCGATGGGGCGCCTCGTACAGAATTATGGTACGGGTTTCTTCCTTTAGCATCTCCAGCCGTTCTCTTCTCCGGGAACTGCGCGGGGGTAAAAATCCCTCAAACACAAAGGCTGTAGTATCCATCCCAGAAACAGCCAGGGCCGATATTAGAGCCGAAGGCCCGGGTATCACCTCCAGGTTAATACCTGCGGTGATAGCCTTTTTAACCAGACGCTCACCCGGGTCAGATATGGCCGGCATTCCCGCATCAGATACCAGAGCTATATCCTTTCCTTCCCGGAGCAGCTCAATAATATAATCTTCTTTTTCCGGCTTGCTGTGTTCATGGTAACTGATCAGCTGTTTTTTAATTTTGTAGCGGTTTAAAAGCTTCAAGGTATGGCGGGTATCTTCACAGGCTATCATATCTACCTGGCGCAGGGTTTTAAGCAGCCTTATGCTGGTATCCTCCAGATTGCCTATGGGAGTAGCACATATATAAAGCTTACCCATGATTATCTTTCCTCTCCAGCATAATAATAACGGTTTATTTCTTCGCTATATTCTCCCGGCTTATTATATATAACCAGCGGGGGTAGCACCTGTAATCGCCCCTGCTCTCTTTTTTTCGCCTCCAACAGTATCAGTTTGGCTTCCTCCTGCCAGAAAGAATGAACCGTCCTCAGGCGGACGGGTAAGAGCCTATGCGCAGTACAATTGTTTACTATATCGGTCAGGCGCTCAGCCCGATGAATGAGGCAAAAGCTCCCTCCCGGGGTTAAAAGGAAAGCAGCAGCCCGGACAAGACCCTTCAGGTCCATGGCTATTTCGTGACGAGCACAGGCTTCTTCCGGGTTTTTGCTTATATGCCCCTCTCCCCTGCTCCAGAAGGGGGGATTACTTAAAACCAAATCGGTCGATGCTGCCGGCAAATATTTATCTATCTCCTGCAGATCTCCTGAGATAATTTCCACCTGCTCCTGTAAGTGGTTATACTCCACACTCCTTCGAGCCCGTTTAACCATTGCTTCCTGAATTTCTATCCCGGTAACCTTGATGGCACCTGAACGAGCTGCTAATAAAAGGGGAATCACCCCGTTACCACAGCCCAGCTCTACTACCTGTTTTACTTTTTTCAGGTCAGCAAAATGGGCCAGCAGAACCGCATCTATGGAAAAACGGTAACCCTGGCAGGGCTGAATCAGTTTGTAGCCCCCGAGAATTAAATCATCCAGGGTTTCGTCTGCATATATAAGCTTGTTTGATTCGGGCTTCACTTATTACTCCCTTTCCATAAAAGCTATGCAGAAAAGGCATTCTCCACCGCGCAGTTGCCCAAAAGCGGCAGGACAAATATGATATCCCGAGCGATAAATTCTGCCCAGGTTATCATAGCCCTCACCTTCCAATTCCAGGCTATAAACTGGCGGGGGGGATTCTTCTTCCTGCCCCAAATCTCTTTCTAGCTTGCTTACCCGTTCTTTAAGCTCCCCCACTTCCAGCATCAGTTCCCGTAAGATCAATTTTAACTCCTGCAGACTTTTCTCCATCCTTGTTCTCCCCGTTTCTCTTAGCGGATTCATATAAGTCCGATTCATATTTGAGGCAGCACATCAGGCGTCCACAAATGCCTGATATTTTAGTCGGGTTTAATGACAGGTTCTGCTCCTTGGCCATACGTATAGAAACCGGTGCAAATTCCCCCAGGAAACAATTGCAGCATAATATCCGGCCACAGGTTCCCAACCCGCCCAGCATTTTAGCTTCATCCCGTACCCCAATCTGGCGCAGCTCTATCCGGGTCTTGAAAATGGCTGCCAGGTCCTTTACCAGTTCCCGGAAATCCACCCGGCCTTCGGCGGTAAAGTAAAATATAATTTTCCCCATATCGAAAGTATATTCAACATCAATCAGACGCATGGGGAGTTGATGTTCTTTAACCTTTTCTTTGCATATTCTCATGGCTTCTTCTTCTTTTTGCTTATTCCGGTTAAAAGTTTCGATGTCAGCATCGCTGGCTTTACGTATCACGGTTTTTAAGGGCAGAACCAACTCTTCCTCGCTCATTTCCCGCTTGCCTATGGCTACGGTTCCGCATTCTATGCCCCTGATAGTTTCTACAATGGCAGCATCCCCTGCCTCTAAATCAATATCCTGGCAGTCAAAATAATATATTTTACCTGCAGGTTTAAACCTTACCCCTGCCACCCAGGCCATTACACTACCTCCTTAATGGTCTATCAACTATTGCAGCGCTTCCCATAGTTGATAGCCTATGCTGGTATTTATTAATACAGAATTTATATTACGCCGGTAATAAGCCCTTAGTTTATCTATTTCCACTAGCGCTTGCATGATTTTCCCCTGGTCTTTACCCTGCAATAGCTTTTGCAGTTCTGGGACTTCCGGTGCTATGAGAATACCCTGCTGCCTGCTTTTTCCGGCTACCAGCGCATCTCTTAAAATTGTTTCCACTAACTTAATACTTAAGTCTGGAGCTACTTGTATTTTCTCAGATATCTCAAAAATGGCCGCCCTCCGGCCCATGGCCAAATCCGTAATAATAGCAACAACCGTATCCCAAATTTGTTCCAAACCTTCTTCCTGGGCAAAACGAAGCGCCCTGCTGACACTACCTTGCCCCAGCTGGGCTGCCCACGAAGCCTTTTCCCTGTCAATACCTTGAGCCAGCAGATACTCTGTTATATCTTTTTCCGGCAGCGGGAAAAAGCGCACCACCTGGCAGCGGGAAATAATGGTCTCCAATAGATTATCATCATCGCTAATTAATATTATTAAGGCATACCCCGGTGGTTCTTCCAGGGTCTTTAGCAAAGCGTTGGCCGCCTCCAAACTCATCAGCTGAGCATCCCGGATTATTGCTACCCGGCGCTGAGCCCGATATGGTTTCAGAGCTAACCAGGGCTCCAGTTCGCGACTAATCTGTTCTTTGCTGATTAAGCTGCGGTCCTCCAGTTTTTCTATGATAAAAAGATCCGGGTGCATGTTTTCGCTAAAATATACCCCGGCTTGTTTATCCTGCAAGTGAATAAGGCTGTGAGCAAAAGCCATAGCCACCTGCATTTTCCCCACCCCGGCTGGTCCGGAAAATAGGTAGGCATGACTAATGTTAGCATTATCCATACTTTTCTTTAGCAGGTCAATAGCCCGCTCCTGGCCAACAATTCCAGCAAAATAATCCATAACTCCACCTTATTATATCATCAGGTCTACCAGCATACCTCTGATCTTATCCAGGGTAACCAGCACATCGACCGGTTCTTTAGGGTCTCTAACAAAATCCTCAATAAGTTTTTCCATTTCATGATCTATGGTGGTAATCGAAATCAAAAGGCTGCGGCCCCGGCGATTTCGGCCTCGCTCCTGTTTCACGGCATAAGCCCGGGCACTGGCCTCCTGTAAAAACTGTTTCACCATTTTTTTATACAGCATCAAATCATTTATATTCAGGCTGCGGTTTAGCTTATCATTTAAGCGGTCAATCTCTTTTAATATTTCCTGCATGCGATACTGGCTTTCCGCATCACGCCGCTGTGCCAGTTCCTGTTCAAAGGAGGACGAAGCCGTACTCTTCTTTACTCCCTGTACACCTTTTTTACCCGGAGCACCGAAGCTGTTTATTTTATCCCGCTCCCGGTCTATCTTCATTAAAGAACACCTCCTGAGCTTATTCTCGGTGTAACATTAGTATTTCATCGAGCCAGCGGATAGCCAGTTGCAGGACTTTTTCCGGTTCCTGCCTGGCATCCAGGACTTTTATCCGTTCTTTCTCCTGTTCTGCCAGAAACAGGTATCCCTTTCTAACTTTTTCCTGAAAAGTCAGTCCTTCTTTCTCCAGCCGGTCAGGAATTTCCTTTTGCCGCCTGGGCCAGGCTTCTTCGCTGCCCAGATCCAGCAACAGGGTTAAATCCGGTTTCAGCCCTCCCGTACAAAGCTGGTTCAGCTCCTGCAAAAAATTAATGTCCAATCCCCGACCGTAACCTTGATAAGCTATAGTGGAGTCCATATAACGGTCGGCTAACACTATTTTGCCGGCCTGCAGGGCCGGGCTTATAACCTCTTCTACTACCTGGCTGCGGGCAGCGGCATAAAGCAGGGCTTCGGTTCTGGAGGTTATCCCCTGGTTGGCGGCATCCAGCAGCAGCTCTCTGATCTTTTCTGATATAATATTGCCGCCCGGTTCTCTTATACCCAGCACTTCCAGGCCAAAATTCTGCTCCATATAAGGCTTAAGGGACTCTTGTAAACTGGTCTTACCCGAGCCATCTATTCCCTCCAGGCTTATAAATATTCCTCTGCTTGCCAGTACCTACACCCTCTTTTACTCATAATTAACTGCATATACTATCTACTCTACCTATGTTAATATAATAGACCATAAACGTTAAACTGGAAAATGCAATACTGCAAAA
>JAQUGU010000078.1:5423-7908 GCA_028683995.1 Syntrophomonadaceae bacterium
AAAATTCTTAATTAATCAATTACATTTATATGTTGTAAACTGGGGTCCCGGGGGCCTTGTATGCGGGCGCCGCTTTTACCCAGGTAAATAATATAATCCAGCATTTCCTGGTTGATCAGTTCACCGGGCAGGAGGCAGGGTATGCCGGGCGGGTAGACAGCAATCATCTCCGCAGCTACCCGGTTAAGTGCATCCTTTAAAGGTACCTTCAGGGAGGAAGCCATAAAAGCCTGGCGGGGGGTAAGCAGCATAGGAGGCAGTGGAGGCAATTCCACCTTGGGCCAGGTTCTTCCCCTGCCCGGATAAGTGGCAGCAATGACCTGCAAGGCCTGGTAAAACTTCTCCCAGTCATTGCGGTCATGAAATACAGAAAACATGGCCAGAACGAAATTAGTGTCCTCAAGTTCGACTTGAATACCATATCCTTCCCTTAGTAATGCCGCCAACTGGTAACCATTTAAAGCGCTTCCCCGTACCGAAACCAGCATTTTGAGCGGGTCTAACCCCGTAACCCCGGTGACTGCCTGCAATTCCTGCTCACAGCAGCTCAAGCCAGCAATAGCGTTTATTTTCTGGCGGTATTCCCGGGAAAGCTGCCAAGATTTCTCCAGCAAGCTTTCCCCGTTCTCTTCCATGAACTGGCGGGCCAGCTCGATTGAGGCCAGAATAGGATAAGAAGGACTGGTAGTGGTGAGCAGACTTAGCGTTTTTTCTATCCTTAAATCACCCGCCAGCCGCGCCGATAGGTGCAGGCAAGCTCCCTGGTTTAAGACTGGCAAGGTCTTGTGCAAACCATTTACTACCCCATCAGCACCACTTCCCAGTGCTGTTCGGGGACAGCGTTGACTAAAAGCAAAATGGGCACCATGAGCTTCGTCTACCAGCAGCAATTTATTATGGCTTGAGGTGATACCGGCAATGGCCGCAATATCACAGCCTGTCCCATAATAGCTGGGACTGCTGATAAAAACGTTATTTATATCAGGGTTTGATAGCAGCAACCGGGTTACATCTTCTGCTGTAACGGCCAGGGCTATACCCAGTTCTGATTCTACCTGTACCGGGAGGTAAACGGGAACCGCCCCCGACAAAACCAGCCCTCCATAAAAAGAACGGTGGGCATTACGGGGAAGTAAAACCTTGTTTCCTTCTTTATTAAGGGCCAGGAATAAAGCGTGTATCCCGGAAGTCGCCCCGTTTACCAGGAAATAACTCTTCCCCGCACCAAAAGCCCGTGCCAGTAACTCCTGCGACTCTTTGATAACCCCGGTGGGCAAGTGCAAGTCATCCAGGCCCGGTATTTCAGTCAGATCCAAAGTGGCCAGACGGCATAGTTCCTGCTGTTTAATACCTTTTCCTGCATGCCCGGGCATATGCAAGCGGAGAAAATTTTTACCTGCATATTGCTGCAAGGCTGTATAAATAGGCGTTGGTTCTGGCAAATGAAATGTCTCCTTTAACTAGCCGTTATTGTATTTATTGTATATTAAATATGATGAGTCTTCCAAAAATAAAAAAAATAAGCACCTCTTGTGCTTATTAGTATGGGCTTCCAGGCTACCATATTTTCTTAAGTTGCTCCAACACCATCTGGTATTTACTGCCTCCCGCCTGCAGGGAAACTATGTGCGACTCACATTTCTCGCAGATAAAGGTCTTTCTTATCCTTATACCGCCCCTTATTCCGTTTTCCGGTACTTCGCCGCAAAGATGACAACGTGGTAAAAGCACCCCGGTAATTGATTTTCCACCGGCTTCAGCCGTTTCCATAAAATACTCTCCTTTTTTCTAAAAGTATCTCCCTGTGCCCATAGCTTATGCAGCAGCTACAAAAAGTGTTAACAATTTATACACCTGCAAATTGCCTTTTCGCACTGTCCGTTGTTTAAGCTAAGCTTGTTTGCTATATTATGTATATCCTTAATAACCTTATGGCCTTTTTCATACGTGGTTATGTGTGCATATGGAATATTAATATAGGGGATGAAAAGAAAAATGAAACTTGCTGAGTTGTTTGCATCTATTCAGGATATGGACCCCCGAAGTATGAACATGATTGAAAGAATCGCCTATTATACCTGCAATGCCCATGCCGTCTTTGAGGAAGCCCGCGAAACCCTGGACCCAATGGAAATAGCACAGGCGGAACAGGTTCTGCATGAAATGCTGCAATTGCTTGAAAAAGCCCACCAGACCATAGAAGCCCCTGAACAGCTTGCTATTCTGCAAGAAGCTGAAGAAATGATAAAAACAGACTACCAGGCATACCAATAACTTAAGTTGAGTTGACAGCAAACAGGGGGACGTTCTTTTTGTTTGGTTGAAACCAAACAAAAAGAACGTCCCCCTGTTTGAAAAAATTAAATCCTGGCAACGTCCTACTCTTCCACAGAATTCTGCAGTACCATCGGCGCAGGAGGGCTTAACTGCCGTGTTCGGTATGGGAACGGGTGTTTCCCCTCCGCTATTGTCACCAGGAAATTTT
>JAQUGU010000079.1 GCA_028683995.1 Syntrophomonadaceae bacterium
GGCATTTCTGGTTGGAGGGCATACCGTAGATGACAACGAACCCAAATACGGCCTGGCGGTTGCCGGTTTGGTACATCCGAATAAGATTACCAGCAACGACGGTGCCCGTCCGGGAGACCTGCTGTTTTTGACCAAACCGCTGGGCAACGGGGTTATCGCCACCACCATAAAAGCGGAGATGGCCTCAGTGGAAGCTTATGATGATGCTATTGGCTGGATGTCAATGCTTAACCGTGAAGCCTGTGATGCCATGCAGGAAGTAGGAGTAAATGCGGCTACCGATGTGACCGGTTTTGGTTTTATCGGGCATCTTTTTGAAATGGCCTCTGGTAGTAATATACAGGTAGAAGTTTATACTGATAAGATAGAGTTTATGACCGGTACCCTGGAATATGCCAATATGGGGCTGATACCGGGCGGGGCTTATACCAACCGGGAATACCTGGCTGATAAAGTAGAATATACAGGGAAAATAGATCCGACCTTAAGGGATCTACTGTTTTCCCCGGAAACTGCCGGAGGCTTACTAATATCACTACCGGAAAGCAAAGCCCCGCAGTTACTGGCAGCTATGGAGAAAAGATCATGCCGCTGCTTCAACGTAGGTCGGGTAATAGATGAAGGATTTAAACCGATAAAAGTGAAATAGAATTAAGATTCCACTGCAAAAACTCCTATGTGAGTGAATATTTGTGAATACGTGATCAAAAGATAGTATTTTTGAATTAATAATTAAGAATTAAAAATTAAGAATTATCGTTGAAATACTCCGTATTTCTATTTATTTTAATCCCAAATAAATCCGCGTAGTTCCCTAATGATTCCGCGGGTTCCGCGTCTAATTATTCAGTCGTATAATGTTTTTTTGTAGGGAACGGCCCCTGTGCCGTTCCGCCGTGGTGCGGGGGAGGATAGATTGGAACGTAAACAATTTAACCTGGGTGATATCGTGCGCATGAAGAAACAGCATCCCTGCGGGAGTTATACCTGGCAGGTAATTCGTATGGGTGCGGATATCAAGATTAAATGTCAGGGTTGTGGCCGCATCGTAATGCTTCCCCGCCTGCAGTTTGAAAAACGCATGTTAAGAATAGAACCTTAAGTTTAACCACTCCAGCTCCGGGTGCATATAATAGATTATAGAAATGTGCCTGAAGGGGAGATGAGCATGAGGTTAAGACTTGTTCCCGGTACTTCTTTCGCCATCGGTGACCTGGTTAGCGTAAAAAACATGCCCAGGAACGAGCACTTTTGCATCATTGCTGTCCGAGGCGAAAAAGGTGAAAAAACGGCTGTACTCAAGGCCCTGTTCAATGACACTTATATAACTGAAAAACCAGTATCTGAACTGGTCAGTTTGCTTATAAAAGGTCGCCTGTAAAAACCCCAGTTTTTTCTTGCATCGAATTAACAATACTGGTATAATCAATTTCAGTCCCTGCTCCGGTTACAGCCGGAGCCGTTCCCGTTTACGGGTAGTCCAGAGGGAGGAGGTGTAGCAATGCGCACGTACGAGATGATGTTCATTCTGAAGCCGGATTTAGCTGAAGAGACCATCGCCGAAACTAAGGAAAGGTTACAAAAAATTCTTAGTGATTTTGGCGGCGAATTTATTGGTGAAGCTGACGGCTGGGGCAAAAGACGGCTTGCATATCATATTGAGGACTATACTGAGGGTATATACAGTGTATGGTTCTTTAGTGGTAAGCCGGAAACTGTCGCGGAATTGGACCGGGTAATCAAATTATCGGATCGGTTCCTGCGCCACATGATTATTCGCCAGGACGAAAAATAGGCTGGGGAGGGAAGAGGCTTGTTAAACAGAGTCATATTAATTGGTCGTTTGACCCGCGACCCGGAACTAAGATATACACCCAACGGTACTGCAGTAGCATCATTCACGGTCGCCATTAATCGCAAGTATAACAAGGAAGAGACTGATTTTATTCCCATTGTGGTTTGGGCGAAACTGGCTGAACTCTGTGCCAACTATCTGGGCAAGGGGCGGCTGGTGGCAGTTGAAGGGAGATTGCAGGTTCGTACTTATGAAGCCAAGGATGGACAGAAGAGATGGGTTACGGAAGTAATCGCTGAGGATGTCCGATTCCTGGATAAGGGTGGGACGAGTTCCGGAGGTGGCTCTGAGCATCAGGCTAAACCCCGGCAGGATGACTGGAATGACCTGGGACGCGAAGTCAGCCTGGAAGATATTGATATAGTGGATCCGGGCGCCGAAGATGATGAAGTCCCATTCTGATAGGAGGTAAAAACTTGAAAAAAGACAGGCGCAAAAAAAGGCGGCAATGCAATTTCTGTGCCGATAAGATTGAGCATATAGACTACAAGGAAGTGCCAAGGCTTCGCCGCTACATTACGGAGAGGGGCAAAATCTTACCCCGCAGAATAACCGGGAATTGTGCCCATCACCAGCGACAGCTCACGGTAGCAATCAAGAGATCAAGAAACATGGCATTGTTACCGTACACATCTGAATAGAAAGCCAATTAAGCCCTCAGCTATGAGGGCTTAATTATATGGAGCATTCTGCCAAGAAGGAAATACACCTGGCTGTGAAGAAAAGACTAGCAGGAGGTGTATGTATTTGAAAGGGAGAAGCAAAGAACTGGATGTAGCCAAAAATCTGAAAATGGTGGACTGGCTAAAAGCTGAGCTGGTAGACTCGGTAGCCGAACTCTTCAAAGCCCTTCTTAAGAACGGAACTGATGCTGTTGTGGATGCCCTGGCTTCGATAATAATTGTATGCTATCTTCTGGGGCAGCGGGTGGGAGTTAGCCTGTTATCAGTGGATGCCAAAGTAAAAGAAAAATTACGGGTAACGGTGGAAAGTGCCCCTGATGGCAGCAGCTGGCAGAAAGAATTATCAGATTTACTAAACTTTCTGGAGCGGAGCAAGAGGTGAAGCATGCCGGTTTTTATAAAATATCTTCTCCTAACATCCCTATTATCATTTCTGATGGCGATTTTCCCCTCATTAATCATATTAATGGCTATCTTATGGGGTGGTAGCCTGATTATGGCCGGTATCTACCTGGATTTAAAAAAGTTGTTAGCTGTTACTTTGCTTAGTATTGCGATACTGTATGCCGTTGCCGGAGTACACATACCCTTTTACCACCTGGCTTTTTTTGGCCTATCTGCAATAGTGATGAGTTTGTTGGCTAATATTGGAAAAGAATATTATCACCTGCAGAAATGGGGTGTGGCTGCAGCCATAATAGGGGTGACCTTATTTACCCTGATGATATATTTTAGTACCGGACAGATCGGGACTCAGGAAATGGAAAAACAATTAAATATATACCTGCAAGAAAATAAACAGCAGTTCGAGCAGTCCGGGCTGATTGAACTTTATGAAGAGCGGGGTATAAGCAGGGAGCAACTGGAAGATAGTATGCAGCATATGGTGAAGAGTTTTGCCCGGCATCTACCTGCTTTTTACTATCTTCAGGCTATTTTGGCAGCATTTTTCATGCTATTTTTGGCTGCTATTCTGTGCCATAAGGCCGGTTTAGAACGTCTAAAAAAGAGGCCCTTTAAATATGAGATTATGCCCTGGCAACTGGCCTGGGTAGTAATTGCCGGGCTGGCCCTGTGGCTTTTGGGTCGGGCTCAGATGAACAGCCTTTATTATATCGGTTCCAATATCCTGGTGATAATGCTCCCCATTTCCGTGTATTTCGGCCTGGCGGCAGTTGCCTTTAAACTAAAAGAGCAAAAGCCGGTTCACCAGAAATGGATTACTATAATCCTGATTATACTGAGTGTACTGTTTCTTCCCTCGGCGATAGTTTTTTTCAGTGTAATCGGAGTTTTTGACGCTTTATTGGATTACAGAAAATTACGCTTGGAAAAGGAGGACGGAATATGAAGGTCATATTAACTCAGGACGTAAAGAATTTGGGTAAAGAAGGGGACGTAAAAGATGTCTCCGATGGTTATGCCCGCAATTACTTGATTCCCAGGGGGTTAGTGGTGGAAGCCACCAAAGTTAATCTCAAAGAAATAGAAGACCAGGTTAGCCGTCTGCAAAAGCAAAAAGACCGGGAAAAAACTCAGGCCCAGGCTCTGCACGACCGCCTTAACGGTAAGAGTATAACTATAACTGCCCGCTCCGGCGGGGGAGACAAATTGTTTGGTGCAGTTACCTCCAAGGAAATAGCAGATTCCCTAAATAAGCAGTTTAAGGTTAAGTTAGACAAAAAAAAGGTTGACCTGGGGGAACCTATTAAACACCTGGGTGAATACCCGGTTAAAATCAAGATTTATCCGTTAATACAGGCGGAAATAACCGTACGGGTAGAAGCAGCGGATTAATACTTCGGAGGACATTAGAGTGAAGCAGTATTCAACCAGGAATGCCAGCATGGAAACGCAGCAAGAAACAAAGACTCGATTATTATGGCGAACTGAAGCTATATACAAAAAGCTGGATGCCATCTATGGTACCCAGGGATTGATAATGAAAGCCAGTAAATTTGATGCTATCGACCTTATGAGCTCGCCCATCCTGCAGGATCGAGTTCTGGCCATCAGGCGCATTCTTAAGGAAAACCCCACCCTGAATGATAAATTCGCAGAGAAGCAGATACCGGCTTTATTGGACGAACTGGAGGAACTCCTGGTCGAAAATTTTGCCCGGCGTAAGGTTGAAAATGAACTGGAAGATCGTATTCAACAGAGAATAGAAGAGAAATATAATGATTATATTCGCGACATTAAATTGGAGGTTATCAAGGAGCAGAAATCTTCACCCGAGAATGCCCGCACCTTAAAAAAACTGGGCAAACTGGAGAAAATGGAATACACGCGGCTCAACCGTTCGGCCCTGGATATCCTCCGGCCTACCGGCCTTAATGAGATTATCGGCCAGGATAAGGCAGTAAAAGCCCTGATATCCCGCTTAAACAACCCTTACCCCCAGCATATCATCCTTTATGGCCCACCCGGAGTAGGTAAAACCACCTGCGCCCGGCTGGCCTTGGAAATGGTCAAGGGAAACCCCCAAAGCGCTTTTTCCGAAGAGGCACCCTTCATAGAGGTGGACGGTACTACCCTGCGCTGGGACCCGCGCGAATCTACCAATCCCTTGCTGGGTTCGGTACATGACCCCATTTACCAGGGAGCACGCCGGGAACTGGCCGAGGAAGGCATCCCGGAGCCCAAGCTGGGACTAGTATCGGAGGCCCATGGGGGAATACTCTTTATTGATGAATTAGGTGATATGGACCCCATTTTACAAAACAAACTCCTAAAGGTGCTGGAAGATAAGCGGGTTTTCTTTGAATCATCGTATTATGACCCCCACGATGAGAGGATACCACGGTATATACAACAGATGTTTG
Source organism: Syntrophomonadaceae bacterium (assembly GCA_028683995.1). Classification (GTDB taxonomy): domain Bacteria; phylum Bacillota; class Syntrophomonadia; order Syntrophomonadales; family Syntrophomonadaceae; genus UBA4844. The sequence goes on from JAQUGU010000079.1 coordinate 5,364, forward strand.
AGCAGGGGGTACCGGCCGATTTTGTACTGATTGGAGCTACTACCCGGGAGCGCGAGAATATTAGCCCGGCATTTCGTTCCCGTTGTATGGAAATATTTTTTGAACCCCTGACCGAGGAACACATAAAGCAAATAGTACATATGTCAGCCAATAAACTGCAAATTAACATAGATAGTAGCGTAAGTGACGTTATCAGCCAGTATTGCTGTGATGGCCGCGGGGCCAATAAAATCCTGGTCGATGCCTTTGCCATAGCCCTGAATGAAACCGGAAAGCAGGAGGCAATAGTAGAGGTAGGGCAAAAGCATGTATATGAAGCTATACAAAACAGCCGCTTAAGCACCTGCTGCTTACAGCGGGCATCAGATGAAGCTGAAGTGGGAAAAATATTCGGGGTAGGAGCCTTTGCTTACCAGGGACGATTGATTGAGCTGGAGGCAGTTGCTTTTCCCGCTGAACACCCGGGAGAAGGAAGTATTCGTTTTAATGAAACTGCCGGATCCATGGCTAAAGACTCGGTATTTAACGCTGCCTCCGTACTCCGTCAGGATAGCGGAGAAAACCTGAAAGACTACGATTTACATATTAATTTTATCGGTGGTGGCAGGGTGGACGGCCCTTCCGCGGGAGCAGCCATATACCTGGCCATACTCAGCGCCATCAAGAAGAAACCACTACGCCAGGATGTAGCTATTACCGGAGAACTGGCCCTGCAGGGTAAGGTAAAAGCAGTAGGAGCCCTGCATGAAAAAATCTATGGAGCCCGTCAGGCCGGCATCAAAAAAATGCTGATACCGGCAGAAAATGGGAAAGATATAGCCCAGAGCCCCTCGGGGATGAAGATAATTCCTATCAGATACATAAGTGAAGCCTATAAATATGTGTTTATAGACTAGGGTGGGACACGGGGACAAGGGGACAGGTCCCCATCTTGACATGGTTATACCCGTTTGCTAATATTAGCTATCCAGTTACAAAAGTAATAGAAAATAAGCCAGGGGGTGGCACAGTGGCAGTAGTGGTACTGGTAGGAGCCCAGTGGGGTGACGAAGGAAAAGGGAAAATAACCGATTTCCTGGCTGAAAAAGCAGACTGTGTGGTGCGCTATCAGGGAGGAAGCAATGCCGGTCATACAGTTGAAGTAAAAGATGAAAAATTTATGCTGCATTTAATACCTTCCGGCATATTATACCCGGCTACCCTGTGTATCGTAGGTAACGGGGTAGTAGTTGATTTAGAGAAAATCATTGAAGAACTGGCCGGGTTGCAGCGAAGGGGCATAGATACCTCCAATCTACGTATCAGCCGCAAGGCCCCGGTAGTTTTACCCTACCATAAAAAACTGGATAGCCTGGAAGACCGAGACAGTCACATTGGCACTACCAAACGGGGTATCGGTCCCACCTACGCCGATAAAATCAATCGCATCGGATTTCGCATCGCCGACTTCCTGGAGGATAGGGAAATACTCGAGAGTCGTTTTAAAGCCCAGGTGGAATATAAAAACCGGATTATAAGAGAAATATACCAGGAAGAGGGTTTTGACTGGAAACAACTGCTGGAAGAAACCCTGGAACAGGTGGGACAGCTTAAGCCCTACCTGGCAGACACCTCTTATCTGATTTACCAGCATATCCAGGAGAACAAAAAAGTGCTTTTTGAAGGCGCCCAGGGGACTATGCTGGATATTGATCATGGCACTTATCCCTTCGTTACTTCCTCCCATCCTATAGCCGGAGGTGCCTGTGTGGGTTCCGGTATCGGCCCCACCTGCATTAATCGAGTTCTGGGAGTAGCCAAAGCCTATACCACCAGAGTGGGAGAAGGCCCATTTCCAACGGAATTAAATGATGCTGATGGTGAAATACTGCGCCGGCGGGGCATGGAATTTGGCACGACCACCGGCCGGCCCCGGCGTTGCGGCTGGTTAGATGTTGTAGTTCTGCGCTATGCGGTCCGGGTCAATGGTTTAACTGAGCTGGCCATTACAAAATTGGACGTACTGGATGAGTTTTCAACCATTAAAATCTGCATTGCCTACCGCTATAAAGGCCAATTAATACATGAGTTTCCCGATACTACCAGCGTCCTTAACCAATGTGAACCTGAATATATAGAACTTCCCGGCTGGCAGCAGGGTATCACCGGGGTAACCACTTATAAAGACCTGCCCGCCAATGCCCGCAACTACCTGGCCAAAATCGAAGAGCTCACCGGAGTCAAACAGTCCCTGATTGCCGTAGGCCCCGGACGCGAACAGACCATAGTTAACGACCAATTATATAAGTAAACACAAATTGAAACATTAGCCAGGACGTGATAAACTAAAGAACGAACCATAATCATGGGCGCGTAACTCAGCGGGAGAGTGCTACCTTCACACGGTAGAAGTCGTGGGTTCGAAACCCTCCGCGCCCACCATTGAAATCAAACGATACCGGGGTTTTTTGACCCCGGTATATTTTAATTA
>JAQUGU010000001.1 GCA_028683995.1 Syntrophomonadaceae bacterium
ACCAGGCCTTCTACCCCGCCATTCGTCATAAATTCCCTCCAAATAATTAATAATTATGGTTGAAATACACCACCGTGGGCGCCCCTACAGGGTTGAATAGTCGTCAGACATCAGACGTCGGAATTGTAGGGGCAGACCCGTGTGTCTGCCCGCCGAGTTTTCCTATCCCTACCGGTTAATGAACTGCCGACCCGCGGGCGAACACATGGGTTCGCCCCTACATCCGAAGGCCTACAGTTTACGTACCCTATATGGTTTGCCGTTTAGCTGTATATCCAGGCTGGCATTACCAAAATAGTTTACCATCAGGTTAACCGTATCGCCTCCAACATGGAGTTGGTCATATATCTTCTTTTTGCCCTTAGCATCGTGCTGTATAATTACTACCGCGTAGTAATCGCTTTCCCGAGGCAGGGGGATCTCAACCATCTGGGTTTGAGCTACCGGTCCCGGCCCCTTGCTTACCACCAGATTTACAGTTGTTCCTTCTTCCACCATAACTTCTGCTTTAGTATCCTGCTCTATAACCTGATCAGCGTAATAATCATTGCTATCCTTTTTTGTTACCTCTCCTAATACCAGTTTGCTATCCTGAATCTGTTTCTGGGCCTCCTCCAGAGTTAAACCTATCAACTTGGGCATAGGGATTTTATCAGGGGTTGGCCCTTTGCTGACCATCAGGTCTATTTTGCTGTTTTTAGCAACCCGGGTCCCTGCTCGGGGTTCCTGGGATATGATATATCCTTCCTTATATTTGTCATCGTAGATTTTATCAATACCTATTTCAAAGCCTTCATTGCCAATAATTATTTCAGCATCGGCAAGTTCTTTCCCTACTACATTCGGCACTTTTATTTTTTCTGAACCTAAACTCAGGATTACCTCTATATGTTTACCTTCCTTAACTTTTTGCCCCTTACCCGGTTCCTGGAATATAATTTCATCCTTCTTAAATTCGTCATTGAATTTCTTATCTTTAACATCCATAATTAGTTTTAACTTATCAAGCTCTTTGTCGGCCTGATTAATATTCTGGCCCACGATATCCGGAACTACTACTTCCTGCCCAAAAAAGTTGCCCCCCAGCATGACTATCATGCCGAAAAAAAGGCCCAGCAGCGCAATAATAACATACACTCCGGCAGTGCGCAGCTTTCTTTTTTTCACCATTGCATCCGTCCCTTCAGTGGTAATAGGGGGCATCACTATTGTATCTCTACCAGCATGACCTGGCTTGTATCCCGCATAAGCCCCATTCATATTAAGCAAATCGTTACGCATTTTTTCAGCCGAAGGAAACCTCTTTTCCGGTACTTTTTCCATAGCCCGGTATATTATTCCTTCCAGGGCCATGGGAATACTTTCATTAATCTGCCGGGGAGACACAACTTCATCATGAATATGCTTCAATGCAACGGTAACCGGGCTTTCAGCATCGAAGGGGGTTTTGCCGGTAAGCATTTCGTATAATACACAGCCCAGTGAATATATATCAGTAGCCACAGTCAGTGGTTCTCCTTTGGCCTGCTCGGGGGAAATATAGTGAACCGAACCAACAATATTTCCGCCAAAAGTGATCGTTTTTTTACTTATAGCCTGGGCGATACCGAAATCAGCCACTTTTACCATCCCACTGGTAGTTATGAGAATGTTATGGGGTTTAATATCACGGTGAATTATGCCCTTCTCATGAGCATGTTGGATACCGTCACATATCATCACCGCAATATCAATGGCCCGGCCAACTGGTAATGGTGCTTCTTCAGCGATAAGATCTTTAAGGGTTTTTCCCTCTATATATTCCATAACGATATAATATACGTCATCCTGCTGGCCTACATCGTATATGTTTACAATATTAGAATGGGACAAACGGGCTGCTGCCATGGCCTCGGTTTTGAATCTGCCGACAAAAGCTTGGTCTTTGGAGTATTCTTCTTTCAATATTTTTATGGCTACTATACGGTCTAGTATCTGGCAACGGGCTCTGTAAACATAGGACATGCCACCTTCGCCAATCTTCTCCTGTAATTCATAACGATTACCTAAAATCGTAGGCTCCAAAATACTTACCTCCTAATTAAATACGCAGCAGTATAATGGTTATATTATCATAACCGCCTTTTTTAAGGGCAGCTTCTACCAGTGTATGAACCTTTTTTTGTACGCTTTCTTCCTGGTTCAAAACAGTTTCGATCTCATTGTCCTCTAACATGTCGCTTAATCCATCACTGCATAATAAAACCAGGTCGTCGGCATATAGCTGATATTCAAAATTATCTATTAATACATCCTCCTGAACCCCCAGAGCCCGGGTTAATATGTGATTGTAAGCACTGCTTTTCTTTTCAGCATGTTTCATTAAGCCATCAGTAACCATCTTTTCCGCGAGGGTATGATCCCGGGTTATTTTTTTCAGCTTTCCATTGCGAAATATATACAGGCTGCTATCACCTACATTGGCTATTGAAAGCTGTTCCTTCTCTAACATGGCCGCAGTAATAGTTGTGCCCATCTCATGCCATTCCGGATTTTCTTGCCCTTGTGACCATATAAGACGGTTGGCCTTAAAAATGGCGGTGTTGAGGACGGATATATGGTTATCGCTTAGACTATCAGCGGCCAGGTTAAGCATATACTCTTCTATACAATCAACTGCCAGCTTAGATGCTATTTCTCCACCTTTGTGTCCCCCCATACCATCACATACCACAAAAAGACCATAGTCATCCATTATCAGATAATGATCTTCGTTTTTTTCCCTTAACAGTCCAGTATCCGAAATACATGCTATATCCATATGAACCCCTCTACCAACAATAATTACTTCCTATAACCTGCCCTGAGCTGGCCGCAGGCAGCTTCAATATCTGCTCCCTTTTCCTCTCTAAGGGTAACATTTACACCGGCCTCCAGGAGATAGTAGTAAAATTGATTTATCTTCTCTGGTGGCGGTTGCTTAAACTCCAAGCCTTCCACTTCATTATAGGGAATCAGATTAACATTGGCTAGTAAAGGTTTAAGCAGTTTAATTAACATTTGGGCATCTTCCCTGTTGTTATTAACCCCATCAAGCAACAAATATTCAAAAGTAACCCGCCGGTTAGTTAAGTGGATATATTGTTTAATAGAATTAATTAATTCTTCTAAAGGATATTTACGGTTTAAAGGGATAAGTCTATCACGCAATTCATTACTACAGGCATGTAAAGATATGGCCAGGGTAACTTGCAGGTTTTCCTGCGCCAGCCTGTTTATGCCCTTAACATCACCTGCTGTAGAAATGGTAATATGCCTTTGCCCGATGTTTATTCCTTTAGGGTCATTTAAGCTATAAATGGATTGAATGACCTGGTCATAGTTCAACATCGGTTCACCCATCCCCATATAGACCACATTGGTTATTAATCCGTTCTCATTGGATTTTAGCCTTTTCTGCAGTTCTCGTTCCGAACCCAGAACTTGTCCTATCATTTCATAAGCCTGCAGGTTACGTTGAAAACCCGAATTACCGGTAGCACAAAAAACACAGCCTATCGGGCAACCTACCTGGGTAGATATACACAGGGTATAACGGGTATTTTTATTTCCATTATGGGGTATAACTACGATTTCAATACGTTTTTTATCTTCCAGTTCCATTAAAAACTTGCGGGTGCCATCTATAGATGCCCTCTGCTTTAATACCCGGGGAATAGATATGCGAGCAAGCTCGTCCAGCTTATTGCGTAAATCACGGGAGAGATCACTCATTTCATAAAAGGAACTGACTGCCTTTTGATAAATCCATCTGTGCACCTGGCGTCCCCGGTATCGGGGCTCACCGATTGACTCCATAAAATCTTCCAGTTCCTTTATTCCCATTCCCAGCAGTTCTGTTTTAGTTATAATGTTCATATAAACCCCCAAGATTAAAGGAATTTCTTATGTCCGACCGAGGTAACGCGAATATTGTAGGGGCGAACCCATGTGTTCGCCCGCAAGTAGGCAGTTTATTAGCCGGTAAGGGTAAGGTACCCCGGGCGGGCAGACACATGGGTCTGCCCCTACAGATTATGTACCCGCTCGGCCTCTTACCCCTGACGCCTTACTTTTCTGCATCAGGGCAAAAAACATCCCATCAGTATCATATTTACCTGGCAGCAGGGTTAACATTCCCTGTCTGGCATTTTCTTTATCCCTGGCTTCCAGGGGAAAGAAGCTTAATTTTTGGTCAAATCCCACCAGGTCAAAAGGATTATCAGCTATAAAAGCTTGTACTACCTGCTCATTTTCTTCCGGTAAAATTGAACAGGTGGAGTATAACAGGTAACCACCACTATCTAGTAAGGAAACTGCCTTATGCAAAAACTGCGACTGTACGGAGGTAAGCTGCTTGATTCCTGCCATATCTTTATTCCACCGGGCGTCAGAACGTCTATTTAGCACACCGCTGCCGGAGCAAGGGACATCCAGCAGTACCCGCCCAACTGGCTCCTGCTCTTCTTCCAGTAACATTATATCCTGAGTCCTGGCTTCAACTATATTTATACCCAGACGGGCACAATTGGCTTTTAACATGTCAATCTTCCTGGGATAGCTGTCACAGGCCTTAATTAATCCCTGGTTTTGCATTTTTTCTGCCATATGAGTCGTTTTTCCTCCCACTCCACTGCATAAATCAAAGACTTTTTCCCCCGGGAGGGGGTCCAGAATGATAGCAGCCAGCATAGAAGCTTCGTTTTGGACATAAAAGCGACCTTCCCTATAAGCAGGTAATTCTTCCAGGGGGCCTTCCAGGGCCTCTATTCGGATACAGCAGGGTAAAACTGGACTGGCATAACATTTAACCCCACTCTGTTGCAGTTCCCGGATTAATTCGTCCTGACTAATCTTCAGGGTATTAACCCGGAAATCTACTTCCGCAGGCCGGTTGTTATAGGCCAGGATACTTTCACTCTGCTGTGCTCCAAAAAGAGTTAACAGGTTATCTACCAGTTCTTGGGGGTGGGAGTAATAAACGGCCAGGTATTCCGGACTACCCGGGGGAGGATATTTAATATCATCCTTATGGCGTACAAGGTTACGCAGAACCCCATTGGTAACCTTGGCCAAATTAGGATTGCAGCGTTTGCGGCTTAATTCTACAGCTTCATTGACAGAGGCAAAATCGGGAATACGCTCCATAAACATTATTTGATAGGCGGAAACCCTTAAAATACTCCTTAGCCACGGATTCTGTTTACTTATATCTTGTTTTAGAAAAATATTAAGCACCCAGTCCAGGTGCTTAAGCATACGTATAGTACCATTTACCAACCCGGTCAATAAACTGCGGTCGGTAGCTGATAGCTTGGCGTGGCGCAGGGTTTTCATTAATGCCAGGTTGGCATAGGCACCCTGTTCCGTAACCTCATATACCAGTTGTACTGCCTCTTCTCGTGCTTTACTAATCTTATCTCCAGCCCTATTTTTCGCTCTTGCATCCTCCTGCACTCTATTCATCACCGCCGGTAAAAATCATCAGGTAATAAAGCAAGGTAGCGATAGAAGATAGCGTAGCTGCCAGGTAAGTTAATGCAGCAGCTCCCAGTACCTTTTTAACCATGGGTACCTCAGTACCGCTTATGATTCCGGATGAACTGAGTTGGGCAACCGCCCGGCGAGAAGCATTTAATTCTACTGGAAGGGTTACCAGGTGAAAAACAACTACCGCCGAAAAAAGAATTACACCCACCATAATAAGATCCAGGCTTTGCATGAAAAACCCCAGCAGCAGCACGGGAAACGAGGCTCCAGAGGCAAAATTAGCAATGGGAACAATGCGATGACGCAGCTCCAGGGGGCCGTAACTTTCATGGTGCTGGATAGCATGCCCCACTTCATGAGCTGCCACCCCAATGGCAGCAATGGAATTGTTATCATAAACAGTCTCTGACAGCCTTACTTTATGAGTGGTCGGGTCATAATGGTCAGATAAGCTTCCTGCTACCGGCTCTACCCCCACCTGTCCACTCATACCATTTCTTCTTAAAATGGTAGTGGCTACTTCAGCACCGCTGATTCCCCTTGAAGATCTTACCTTAGAGTAACGATTAAATGTGGATTTGACTTTAAGCTGTGCGTAAATTGATAGAATCAAAGCCGGCAAAATAAAAATCAAATAACTAAGCACGGTTTTCATCCTCCTTTATAATGCTCTGCAGAGCAGCTTCAACTTCATCCAGGTTTACTGTAGTATTAAAACAGGGCCCGTTAGGCCGGCAGTTTAATACCCCTATTACCGGCAGTCCACCCAGTTCATGAATTCCCAGGGATAAATCCCTTTCGCAAGCTACCGCCACTACGCCCCGGGGATGGGTATCTAAAACAAATTTACGGGCCAGGGTTCCGCCGGTAGCCACTTTGATTATGGCATTATATTCCTCGGCCATCTCTTTTAGTTTGGCAATATCACATTTGCCACAACCTTTACAGTTGTTTACATCCATAGTAATCTTATGCGGACACTCCGAATCCTGCAGGCAGTGAGGAAGTAGAATCATTATCTGTTCCCCTCTCAGGCGCAGGTATTTTGAATGCACCAGGTAGTTATTTACGGCAATATATGATTGTAGTATTCTATCTTTGCTTATACCTACAAGCCTTCCGGTAAACAAAGCCAGAGGGAATAAGAGTTCATTGGCTCTTTGGCTTATAGTTTCCAACGATGGTATGGCTTGCGCCCTGATAATTATTATTACTATAGCTATGATTCCAAAAGCAAGTATTAAAAATAGTATAGTAGCCATTACGGTTATGCTGATTAATAATACCTGGCTTATAATAATATCGCGATTAGCAATCAGATAGTAAATAACCGCTACTATAGATAATATTAATAAAAGGCTGGCTGCCAGAAGGCCTATATATATTCGTTTTTTGGTATTCAAGCCTTTAACCCCCCGGTTAAGCTAACAAAGTACCGGGCTGTAGTTTACATCCCCTGAGAAAATCGCGGGCCGGCATACGTTTTTTTCCTGCCCTTTGAACCTCCAGGATTTCAATTATACCCTTACCGCTTTGAACCGTAAATCCTTCACTACCAACCTCAACTACCTGGGAAATCACCCCACTTCCATCATTACTGATAACCCGGCTTTTAAAGACCTTGGTTTTATAAGTATCAATACTAATCCAGGCACCAGGAGCCGGGCTTAATGCCCGTATCTGATTATGAATCGACTCTGCTGGTTGAGCCCAGTCGATTTTTTCATCGTCGGGACCAATACGACTGGCATAACTGGCCAGTTCATGCTGCTGTGGGATTCTGGGAGCAGTACCATTTTCCAATTGGTCAATAGTTTCTTCCAGCAACAAGGCACCTTTTTCTGCCAATATAGCCTCCAACTGTCCATGATCATATTCATCTTTAACCGGTATATCTAATTGCAGAATAATATCTCCAGTATCCAACCCTTCATCCATAAACATTGTTGTTATTCCGCTGGTTTTCTCTCCTTCCATCAAAGCCCTTTGTATAGGAGCAGCTCCCCGATAGCGGGGCAGAAGAGAAGCATGAACATTAATACAACCAGCGGCCGGATACTCCAGTATTTCCGGGGGAATTATTTGCCCATAAGATACCACCACTATCAGCTCCGGTTGCCATAGTCTAATTTGTTGGGTGGCCTCCGGTGCTTTGATTTTAGCCGGTTGATATACAGGAATACCATGCTGCTGGGCTATTTCTTTTACTGGGGTTGGGCTTATCCGTTTTCCCCGCCCCCGGGGCCGATCCGGTTGGCTTATTACCCCAACTACCTGGTGCCGGGAGGCTATTAAACTCTGTAATGAGGGAACCGCAAAAACAGATGTACCCATATAGACTATGTTCAAGATTTGTTCCTCCTGTGGGGAGATTCTGTATTGGTTTCACTGGCCCGATCAATAAAAAGTATTCCATCGAGGTGGTCTATTTCATGTTGAAACACACGAGCCAGGAGCTTTTCAGCTTCGTAAACTACCTCCTGCCCTTCTCGGTTAAGTCCTTTAACTGTAACCAGATTATTACGGGTGACCAGACCTACTACTTCAGGAACGCTAAGACACCCCTCACTACCAGTTTGTTCACCTTCCCGGGATATAATTTCCGGATTTATAAGTTCAATCAAATTATCCCCGATATCTATTACTATAATGCGTTTAGAAACACCAATTTGAGGGGCCGCAAGTCCTACCCCATCAAAGGCATACAGGGTATCACGCATGTTATCCAGTAATCTTAAGGTACCAGAATTAATACTTTTTATAGGTAACGCTTTATTGCGCAATATTTCATGAGGCATGGTTACTACCTGATATACTGCCATTGATGTCCTCCTTACATAATCATTAAAGGATTAAGGTCAATTTCCACCCTGACCTGTTTATGCCAATCTTTACCTGCAATATGGGTTCCAATGCTATTTAATAATATCATATTTTCCGATTTAACCATAAGTTGATAACGCAGGCGATTCTTTATACGATATAACGGGCAGGGGGCTGGCCCCAGTATTACCATATGGTCTTCTTGGGCATCGGTAATTTCATTAATATATAACACTATCATATCAGCTACATCACGGGCAAGAGTTTCATTAATGGAAACAACTACCACCCGCAATAAACTACTAAATGGCGGGTATTTTAGTAATCTGCGCCAGTTTATTTCTTCCTGGTAATATCCTCGGTAATCCTGATCAGCGGCCATTTGAATTATCGGGTTATCAGGGTTATAAGTCTGGATAATTACCTCCCCACTTACGGAACCACGTCCCGCCCTGCCGGCGGCTTGAACCAGTAGTTGAAACCCCCTTTCTCCGGAACGAAAATCGGGAAGCGCTAGCATGGCATCGGCATCAAGTATACCCACCAGAGAAACCCCGGGGAAGTCCAGGCCCTTGGCCACCATCTGGGTGCCAATCAATAGGTCAATTTCCCCGTTTTTCATAGCCTCTAAAATTTGCCCCTGCTGCCCTTTGCGGCTGGAGCTATCCAGGTCCAGGCGAGCAACTCGTGAATGGTGAAATAACCGGTAAACTTCCTCTTCTACCCTCTGGGTACCATAACCTGACTGCTGTATATATCTGCTGCCGCAGGCTGGACAAGTATTTGGAATGACAGTGTTGAACCCACAATAATGGCACAGGTAATGATTCTGGTCTTTATGATAATTCAGCCCTACTGAGCAGTTGGGACAGGTAAGGGTATGACCACAGCTTCTGCATATGGTAAATGGGGAGAAGCCGCGCCGGTTTAGAAATAATATGCATTGCTCGTTACTTTCCAGGGTATGGTGAATTTTTTCCTCCAGCAGGGGTGATATAATACTGCTTTGGCCTTTTTTTAGAGGTTTTCTCATGTCTTCGATAGTGACCAGAGGCATAGCAGCATCACCTGCCCGGTTGGAGATATCTAATCTCTGGCTGTGACCAATCTCACTGCCAAAAAAGGTCTCCACCGCTGGTGTGGCACTTCCGAGCAACAGCACGGCTGAGTTTCTTCGGGCTCTTTCGCGAGCAACCTCGCGGGCATGGTAACGCGGTTGCTGCTCCTGTTTATAAGTATATTCCTGTTCCTCATCAATAATTATTAATCCTATATCGGATAAGGGGGCAAAAATAGCGGAGCGGGTACCCATAACCAGGTCAACCTCTCCGTTTTTTATCTCTTTCCATTCCTGGTATCTTTCCCCGGGTGACATTCTGCTGTGCATAACTGCCATTGCCGGTATACGGGTTCTAAAGACTTCAAGCAAATGGCGGGTTAAGGCTATTTCCGGTACCAGTACTATGACTTTTTTACCCCGGGCTATACATTGCTGAGCGGCTCTGATATAAACCTCGGTTTTCCCACTGCCGGTCACTCCATAAAGTAGAAATTCACATTGTTCCTGTAGGTGTAATGATTTATCGATAGCTGCCAGTACCTGTTCTTGTTCTTGATTTAAAACCGGAATACTGGTTGGCCCAGTTTCAGCCTGGCGTTCTATTTTGATATATCCTTTACCCAGCAGTGATTTAATACTGGCGGCAGGTGCCAACTTATCAAGCTCTTTACAGGCAATAGCTGTTTGCTCCAGAAGAAGTTGTATGATTTCGGCCTGACGAGGGGCTTTGCGTTTTAACTTATCCAGGTCTCTTTCCACTATAAAGTCATTAAGTTTATAAAAATACTGTTCCCGGTTATCCCGGTAATCAGTATAAACCCCGCTAATACATATCAGTCCTCTTTCTTCCAGGGTCTTTAAGTTCTCTGCATCTATGTAATTCAATGCTTTACGATATGAAATGTCCCCATGGTCAAATAAATATTCCAATAGTTCTGCCTGGTTTTGGTTATCGTTTTCTTGGAGGCAGACAGAAAAGGACTCACTGGTTAAAAGGGAAATAACCCGGCGCCCGCTTTTTTTGGATAATTTCCCTGGTATCATGACATTGATAGCTACAGTTAGTGGGCACATGCAGCTTTCAGCCAACCAACGGGCCAGCTGGTAAAGCTCCGGATCCAGGACTGCCTCCCGGTCTAATATAGATAAGACTGGTTTGGTATCAACATCTGGAGGTAAAGCGTTGTCATCAATTATATAGCCTTCTACTTTTCTCCTGCCCCATTCAACCAGCACCCGTTTACCGAAAGCCAGCTCATTTTCCAGCTCTTCGCTGATATGATATGTATAGTAGTTGTCCGCAGCTTTAACCGGGATGTTTATTAAAACCGTCACAAATCGCAGCTTCTGCCCCTCCCTTTATACAACTTACCCATATAATAACATAAGGCGGGAGATACCCGCCTTTTAACAATGTTTTAATTGTTTCACCATTCGATATGCTACCAAAGGTTAGTGCTCGGCCGGGCAGACACATACGTCTGCCCCTACACCTTAATCCTAATTGATTCGGCGTAATTCCCTATAATAATCCGCGTATTCCGCGTCAAAAACTACAGCCCTGCTTGTTTCCTCAGATCTTCCGCCCGGTCAGTTTTTTCCCAGGTGAAATCGGGGTCGGGGCGACCAAAATGTCCGTAACTGGCAGTTTTCTTATATATGGGCCTTCTTAAGTCCAGGTCTCTAATGATTGCCGCCGGACGTAAATCGAAGTTCCTGGTTATTAATTCAACAATTTTTTCCTCGCTAATCTTCCCGGTGCCAAAAGTATCCACCGCAATGGATACTGGCTGGGCTACGCCAATGGCATAAGCTACCTGAATTTCACAGCGGTCGGCAATACCGGCAGCTACGATGTTTTTGGCTACATAGCGGGCGGCATAACAGGCTGAGCGGTCCACTTTAGTTGGGTCTTTGCCGGAGAATGCTCCCCCACCATGCCGGGCCATACCTCCATATGTATCAACAATAATTTTCCTACCGGTTAATCCGCAGTCCCCCTGAGGTCCTCCCACTACAAAGCGACCGGTTGGATTAATAAAAAAGCGGGTTGCATCATCCAGCATATTTTCAGGAACGCTGGCCTTTATAACCTGTTCGATTATATCCCCCTCCAGAGTCTCTCGTTCAACATCAGGGTGGTGCTGGGTGGAAACAACTACCGTGTCAATTCTTACTGGTTTATTGTCCTCATATTCAATCGTAACCTGGGTCTTACCATCAGGACGAAGATAATCCAGGGTTCCATTCTTACGCACTTCAGTCAGGCGTTGGGCCATTTTATGGGCCAGGTATATGGGCATAGGCATCAAATCCTCAGTTTCGTTGCTGGCATAGCCGAACATCATACCCTGGTCACCAGCTCCGATAGCCTCCACTTCAGCTTCGGACATTTCCCCTCTTTTTGCTTCATAAGCCTTATTTACACCCATAGCTATATCACCGGATTGTTCATCCAGTGAGGTAATTACAGCACAAGTTTCACAGTCAAAACCATATTTTGCTCTGGTGTATCCAATATCTTTTATGGTATTACGAACTAGTCGAGGTATATCTACATAGCAATCAGTAGTAATTTCACCAGAAACCAGAACTAAACCGGTTGTCACCATAGTTTCACATGCTACTCTGCCCATTGGGTCTTGCCCCAGTATTGCATCCAGTACCGAATCAGAAATCTGATCGGCAATCTTATCCGGATGGCCTTCAGTAACTGATTCCGATGTAAACAATCTTCTTGGCATTTCCTCAACCCCCTATAATCGTATTACAACAGTTTAACTACTTTATCCAGTATGGCAGTTGCCACGTCTTGCTTGCTCATTTTGGGCAGCGATTGTATTTCGCCATCACGGCTAATAAATGTAACTATATTAGTATCACTGGAGAAACCAGCACCTTCCATGGTTACATCATTGGCCACAATGAAGTCCAGGTTTTTTGTTTCCAGCTTCTTTTTAGCATTGGCTACTATATTTTCAGTTTCGGCAGCAAAGCCGACCATAACTTGACGAGGCTTTTTGTTTTTACCCAATGTTTTTAAAATATCTGGTGTACCCACCAGGGTTAAAACCAGTTCCTCGGAAGCATCGTTAGCCTTCTTCATTTTTTGCTCAGCCATCGCCTTAATTCGGAAATCTCCTACCGCTGCAGCTCCGATAATAATATCGCAAGCAGGTTGGTATTTCTGCATAACCTCACACATTTCCTCGGCACCCCATACCGGTACAAATTTTACTTCCGGTGGCGGTTCCAGGGGGGATTTTCCGCATACCAGTATTACATCAGCACCCCGGGCTGCTGCATCCTGGGCAATGGCAAAACCCATTTTTCCAGTACTGCGGTTGGCAATAAATCTTACCGGGTCAATATCTTCGCAGGTAGTACCGGCATTTACCATCAATCGTTTACCTGATAAATCTTGCCGTGGGCATAACAACTTCTTAATTTCTGCGTATATATGGTCTATTTCCGGTAACCTTCCCTGACCACTTACACCACAGGCCAGATCTCCGCTGTCCGGATCCATAACCGTATAACCATAGTCTTTTATCTTTTTAAGGTTATCTTGAACTGCCTGGTTCTTATACATATTATGATTCATAGCGGGAACTACCAGCAAAGGAGCAGTATTAGCCAGAACAATGGTAGAGAGAAGATCATCAGCCAGGCCATGGGCTACTTTAGCGATAAAGTTGGCGGTAGCCGGTGCTATAACTAGTAAATCAAGCTGTTCTGCAGCCCCAATATGCTGTACTTTCCACTCTCTCGAATCATCCCATAAGTCCACCAGTACTTCGCGCCCGGAAAGAGTTCTAAATGTCAGTGGAGTAATAAATTCTGTTGCTGCTTCGGTCATTATAACTATGACATCTATATCCTCTTTCTTGAGTTTACTAACCAGTTCAGCAATCTTATATGCAGCTATACCTCCGGTTACACCTATACCAACAGTTTTCGGCATATTTTAATCCTCCTTTGCCTGACTGTCTTCATTCTCCGGAATTGTAATCTTACCGTTCATAATCTCTTCTAAAGCAGTCGTTACAACTGTTGAAAGTCTATAATTCTCGTTATTCTTGCTTTCTTCCGATAACATCCTGGCTCGCCGGGCAACTGCCACCACCACAGCATACTTGCTATGTGCTACTCCCATTAGGTCCTTGGTTGAAGGAGGAATCAATCATATCACGCTCCAAATTAAAATTCTTAACCTTACAACGCTCTGCAGTAATGATTGCACAAACTGTATCCACTGCAGTTTTTAACTCATGGTTTAACACCATGTAATCATAATGCCTCACTTGCTCCATTTCCCACTTGCAGGCAGCTAAACGCAATTTAATACTTTGCGGCGTATCTTTTCCACGAGTCGCCAAACGCAAAGACAGTTCTTCCATACTGGGGGGAGCAATAAAAATAAATGCGCCTTCCGGTTTTCTTGCTTTTACCTGAAAAGCACCCTGGATATCAATTTCCAGTATTACATCCTGCCCCCGGGTCAGTTTTTCCTCTACAAACTGTCGGGGAGTACCATACATATTGTTATAGACATTAGCCCATTCCAGCAGTTCATCATTATCAATCAACTGGCGGAATTGGTCCTCATCCACAAAAAAGTAATCCCTGCCATCAGTTTCTCCACTGCGTGGTTCCCTGGTGGTGGCTGAAATCGATACTTCCATATCAGTGATTTTGGCTAATACCGCGTCTTTTATGGTCCCTTTCCCAACTCCTGATGGACCTGATATTATGAAAAGAATACCTTTCCTGGTCACCTTATTACCAGCTTTCGTAATTAGACATCTTCATTGCTGTCTTTGGATGTTAAACGATTGGCCACGGTTTCGGGCTGAACTGCAGACAGAATAACGTGGGCACTATCAGATATGATAACCGCCCGGGTTCTGCGACCATAAGTGGCATCTATTAGCACCCCTTTTTCTCTGGCTTCCTGAATAATTCTCTTTATGGGTGCCGATTCTGGACTGACAATAGCTACGATCCTGTTAGCGGCAACAATATTACCAAAACCGATATTTACTAATTTAATATCCATAAAAATCCCGGATTAACCGGATTCACCTCCTGCTATTCGATATTTTGTAATTGCTCTCTGATTTTCTCCAACTCCGCTTTGACCTCTACAACTGTGCGATTCATCTCCAAATCATTGGCTTTGGAGGCTATAGTATTAATTTCACGAAACATCTCCTGCACCAGAAAGTCGGCTTTTCGCCCTACGGCATCTTCTGCGTGCATTAATTCTTCCAGGTGCTGGCTATGGCTTTTAAGTCTAACAATTTCTTCGGTAATGTTAGATTTTTCAGCGAAAATGGCAATTTCCTGTAAAAGCCTTTGCTGGTCTTCCAAATCCTGTTCCATAAACTCGGAGATACGTGTACGCAGGCGCTCACCATGTTCCAAACTGACCTGAGGTGAACGGGTTTCCAACTGTTCAACCATCTTCAGTATTACCCTGTTCCTGGTTCGGATATCTTCAGCCAGGTTAAGTCCTTCCTTCACCCGCATATCCACGAGACAGTCCATAGCCACATCCAGGGATTGCCTTAGAACCGCCCAGACTACCTCCATATCCTCTTCTTCATCTTCCAAACTGAATACCTCGGGTAAACGGAAAAGGTCAATTATGCGGATTTCCTGTGAAATATTTAGTTTTTCTGCTAATTCTTTCAAGTAGTTATAATAAGCTATAGCTAAATCTTTGTCAACCTTGATATTTCTCTTTGATTCTCCGCTTTTCTCAATATTTATGTTGATTTCCAGCCGGCCCCGGCTGACATACTTTCTCAATTCCTCCTTAATACGGTCTTCCAGTAAACTGTAGCGCCTGGATATGCGTATAAAAGGGTCAAAATAGCGGTGGTTAACTCCTTTGATTTCACAATTAACCGTATAACCGCAATCATTAGTTTGACCCCGGCCAAAGCCAGTCATGCTTCTTACCATTCGTTTACAACTCTACCTTTCCCAGCGCTTTTTCCAACCGGTCAAACGCTTCATCAATTCTTGATTTATCAACTGTCAAAGCAATTCTAAAATACCCTTCACCATACTGACCATAACCATTACCGGGAGTAATAATAACCCCGGCTTTTTCCAGTACCAGTTCTGCAAATGATGCCGAGGTAAAGCCACGAGGTACCGGAACCCAGAAATAGAAACTGGCCTGGGGTGGTTTAACCTGCCAACCCAGACGGGCCAGGCCGCGAGCACAGGCGTCTCTTCTTTCTTCATATAATGCCTGCAT
Organism: Syntrophomonadaceae bacterium; assembly: GCA_028683995.1. Taxonomy (GTDB): domain Bacteria; phylum Bacillota; class Syntrophomonadia; order Syntrophomonadales; family Syntrophomonadaceae; genus UBA4844. Next base: position 15,663 of record JAQUGU010000001.1, read on the forward strand.
TTTTTCTATACTGTCCTGGGGGCCGTTCAGAGCTTCGATACCTGCATATTGAATAGCCTGAAAAACTCCAGAATCAATATTGGATTTGAATCGTCCCAGGACTTCTATAGCAGCCTTATTGCCTGCCGCCCAGCCCAGGCGCCATCCGGTCATATTATAAGTTTTGGATAAGGAGTGGAATTCAATACCTACATCTTTGGCTCCCTCGATCTGGAGAAAACTTACCGGTTTAATCCCATCAAAGGCTACTTCGGTATAGGGGGCATCATGACAGACCAGGATATCATAACTCTTCGCAAACTCGACTACTTTTTCAAAAAAGTCTAACCCGGCAACTGCACCGGTGGGATTATTGGGATAATTTATAAACATAATTTTAGCCTTTTGGGCAATAACAGATGGTATATCTTCCAATACCGGCAGGAACCCGTTTTCCTCCTTAAGCGGCATTATGTACTGCTCTCCACCGGCCAGCAAGGTACCAATTCCATATACCGGATAGCCTGGATCGGGCACCAGGTTGACATCACCCTGATCTAAATAAGCGGAGGAAATATGGGCTATTCCTTCTTTGGAGCCGAGCAGGGAAACTACCTCGCTCTTAGGATCCAGATTTACCCCAAAACGTTTTTTGTACCAATCCGCAACTGCCTGACGGAACTCAAGTAAACCAACTGAAGTGGGATACTGGTGGTTGGATGTATCATAAATGCTCGTTGCCATGCGGTCAATAATATGACGGGGGGTAGGTTGATCCGGATCGCCTATACCCAGGTTTATTATATCTATACCTTTTTCTTTAGCTTCAGCAATCTTTTGTTCAATACGAGCAAATAAATATGGGGGTAATTTTTGCATAGCCTTGTTTTCCTTCATCCTAAAACCTCCTGCAGATATAATAGTAAGAGGGATTACCTGGTCCCCTGGCTTTTTGTTTTACATAGATTCTCGTGTGGTAACATGACGGAACGGCACAGGGGCCGTTCCCTACATATGACGGTTCTATTTTAGAATTAAGCATTATTCATAAGACAACTACGTTGTTTGAAACTGTCCCGGTAAATACCTCTACCGCCGGGCCGGTCATGTAGACGTGGTTATCTGTTTTTGACCACTCTATGAGTAAGTCCCCGCCGGGTAAGTGTACCGTGGCTTTGCGACCAGTTTTATTATTAAGGACGGAGGCCACCAGGCTGGCACAGGCACCTGTACCACAGGCCAGGGTTAAGCCGGTCCCTCTTTCCCATACTGACATACTTATTTCTTCACTATTCAGTACCTGAACAAATTCCACATTGGTCCGGGCGGGAAACATTTCCTGGACTTCCAATAATGGCCCCCAGATACTAACGGGGGTCTTGTCCACCTCATCTACAAAAATAATGCAGTGAGGGTTTCCCATTGATACCGCCGTAGCTACAAACTCCTGATTATTTACCTTTAGCCTCAGGCCAATATTGCTTCCTTCCCCTTTTACGGGAATGCTTTCTCTTTTTAATTCTGGTTCACCCATATCCACTTGAATTGCTTCCACCTGCTGGTTCTCAATTATAACTTCGGGATACCTGGGTCCGGCCAGAGTTCTTACCCTGATTCGGTTTGTTTTTACCAGGCCATGATCATGGGCATAGCGTGCTACACAACGAATCCCATTACCACACATTTCTGGTTCAGAACCATCGGGATTAAAAATGCGCATAAATATATCCATTTCCTCATCCGGTCCGGTAATGATTAATCCATCAGCACCGACCCCAAAATTACGATGACAGAGAAAGCTGGCGTAAATTTGATAATGGCTGGCTTCTTCCCATGAAGGGGCTTCTATTATAATAAAATCATTGCCCAATCCGTGCATTTTGGTAAATTCCATAACCAAACCTCCGGGGTATAATTAGACGCGGAAACCGCGGAATCTTCAGGGAACTACGCGGATTCATTTAAGATTAATATAAAATGCAATACATAGCAACAAATTGTGATCCAACACTCTGATTCATCCTTACCTGATTAATATTATATATCGCGACTAAGTGCCTGGTAACATTGTAGTATCCGTATCTTAATCGCGACTTACGGGAGCAAGGGTGAATAGTGCCCTTTCCTGATCTGTTTATTAGAATCCGCGTTAATCCTATTATAATCCGCTACCTTAATGGTAGTGCGTTAACGCTACATCAGTGTGCCCTATGGGTACGTTATCCGCGTCAATTTATTTTGTCCTGCTAAGCATTAATTTTACCATATTCAAAACCTGAAAGGAAAAGTCTCTGCCAGGTATACAAAATAAATTTCCACAGCAGCCTAAACCCGCTGATAAGAAGTATTAATACCCACTGCCAGCCATCAAGCGGGATGGTTTTAAAAACATTCTGGAAAAATGGCAGGTAAATTATTAACATCTGCATAAACACCGAGCAAACAACGGCAACAACCAAAAAGCGGTTGCTGAAAAAGCCCAGTTCAAAAGGTGAAAATCTTTCTGACCGGCACTCAAAAACATAAAATAACTGGGCAAATACCAGGGTTGTTAAGGCCATAGTACGAGCAACCCCAATATCCTCCACGCCGTACCAGCGACTAACTACCAGACCGGCAGTAAAGGCCAAAAGAGTTACTATGGCAATATATATTCCGCGCTTAAAAACCATTGCTCCCAGACCCCGGGCAAATATAGCTTCACTGCGTGGTCTGGGTTTACGCCGCATTATCCCCGGTTCTGGCGCTTCTAATCCCAGGGCCATAGCGGGCAGACCATCAGTAACCAGATTAATCCACAGAATTTGAATCGGCAGCAATGGAAGTGGCATACCCAACAGTGATGCCAAAAACATTACCAGAACTTCACCAATATTACAGCCCAGGAGATATCTAATAAATTTCCTTATATTATCATAGATAGCCCGGCCTTCGTACACCGCATTGACAATAGTAGAGAAATTATCATCAGCCAGAATCATGGCTGAGGCCTCACGACTGACTTCGGTTCCGATAATACCCATAGCTACACCAATATCAGACGCTTTTAAAGCCGGGGCATCATTAACCCCATCACCAGTCATAGCCACCACATGCCCGTGTTTTTTAAGCACTTTAACGATACGGTTTTTATGCTGCGGAGATACCCGGGCAAAAACCCTTTTCTTAATAGCGCCTTGATAAAGTTCCTGGTCTGGCATTTGATCTATCTTGGGACCGGTAATTACTCCGCCTTCACCAGCTATACCGATTTCTACAGCAATAGCCCGGGCGGTAATCGGATGGTCTCCAGTAATCATCAGGGGTACAATTCCGGCTCTAATACACTCACTGACTGAATCCTTGACTCCCACCCGGGGAGGATCAATCATACCGCAGAGTCCTACCAGAGTCAAATTCCTTTCCATTTCATGGCTGTTAACATGATGCCAATCCCGGGGGTTTAATTTTTTATAAGCAAAGCCCAGTACCCGTAAGGCCTGGGCTGCCCATTCCTCCTGCACTTCATTAAGATAATTCTGGTGCCGGGGCTGTAACACCGAAATCCCACCATGTTCCATTACCTGCGAACAAAGAGAGGTAATTGTCTCCAGAGCCCCTTTCACCAGCAGGATATGTTCACCGTTTTTTTCAATTATTACACTCATCAGTTTACGTTCGGAATCAAAGGGAACCTCCTTTAAACGCTTAAAAGACGGTCTCACTCCTGCTTTAGCTGCCATAACCAGCAGGGCACCCTCGGTAGGGTCACCATTTATTTCATAGGTACCCTGGTTTATTTCCAGGCTGGAGTTGTTACAGTGGGCCGCAATCTCAAGTACAATATTGCAAGCAGTATCGTCCCCCGGATTTACCGCTTTTTTCCCCAGTAAAAATTTGCCTTGAGGATTATAACCTTCACCCTCGATAAGTATTGTTTTATCCAATGTTGCCATTCTTCTTACGGTCATTTTATTCTGGGTTAGAGTCCCGGTTTTATCAGAACATATTATAGTAGTACAGCCCAGGGTTTCCACTGCCGGTAAACGCCTGATGATAGCATTTCTTTTGGCCATTCGCTGAACCCCCAGAGCCAGGACAATAGTTACAATAGCGGGCAAACCTTCAGGAATTGCTGCCACCGCCAGGCTAATACCGGCAAGGAACATAGTCAGCATCTCTTCACCCCGGTAAATGCCCATCAAAGTAACCAGGCCACAAACTAGCAGACAAATTACAATCAGATATTTACCCAGCTGATCCAGCTTAATCTGCAGGGGAGTCATATCCTGTTTTTCATTTTTCATCATGCGGGCAATCTGCCCCATTACGGTATCCATTCCAGTTAATATTACTACTGCCTTACTCCGTCCGCGGGTTACTCCGGTTCCCATAAATGCCAGGTTGTTCAAATCAGCCAGCGGCATTTCTTGAGTAAACCGGGAGGAGGGGTCTTTAGGTATAGGTAAAGACTCACCGGTAAGAGAGGCTTCATCAATTTCCAGGCTGCTGCTTTCTAAAAGTCTGAGGTCAGCCGGAACGCGGTCACCCGCTTCAATAAAAACGATATCCCCGGGCAACAACTCCTGAGCTGGAATGTTAATCTTCTTCCCGTCTCGTAATACCCGGGCATATGGTGCTGCCAGTTTTTTAATCTCTTCCAGGGAGCGTTCGGCCCGGTACTCCTGTATGAATCCCAGTACCGCATTTAATATTACAATCGCCATTATAGTTATAGCATCAGCCATAGCTCCTATTATCCCGGAAATTACAGTAGCACAAAGAAGAACAATAACCATAGTATCAGTAAACTGCTTAAAAAAGATAGAGAAGGGACTTGTTTTATGTCCTCCTTCCAGAACATTGGACTTTTCAGCAGCCCTTTTTTGAACTTCCTTGCTATTGAGCCCCCTATCGCTACTGGTCTTAAGCAATTCCAGGATATTTTCTATACTTTCTTGATACCAGAGGGAGTTTATCATGCTGCAGCCTCCACTTGCCCTTTTTGACCATTTTTATTCAATTGCTGACCTTAAAAGAACAGGGGACGGGCCAAAGCCCATCCCCTGTTCTGCTGTTAACTTATTCCTATTTTTATCAGGATCTCTCGCCCAGCCACTGGCTGACGATGGGAAATACTTTATCCCTGGCTGTACCCCCAAAGACCAGTCCTCCATGTCCTACCGGGAATTCATAATAGCTCTTATCCCCGGATCCCATATACTCCATGGCCGCTCTGGCCTGCTGGGGTAAAACAATATGGTCGTTTTTCCCTGCCAGCACCAGCAAGGCAGCGTCAATATTTTTAAGGTCCACCTGCTGGCCGCGAAGATACATTCCCCCTTTAATCAACAGATTCTGCTGGTACATATCTCGAATCCACTGCCGATAAGCACCCCCTGGAAAATTGCTATTGTCATTTACCCACTTATTCAGGACTTTCCATGATTTTATAGACATACCCTCATCTATTGCCTTCCACAAGCGGGTATAAGTACCCCAGAAATTATTAACCGGATTCAACATCTTGACCCCATAGTCAACAAAGCTGCGGGGCACCAGTTCAAAAGTATCCGCAATTTTGTCAGCATCAAAAGCCCCGGAGTTAATCCATTTGGAAGATATTCCGGCGTCTTCAAAATCAAAGGGGGCAGCAAGAAATACCATGTTTCTGATCCGGGGAAACTGAAATAGCGAGGTATACATGGCCGCCATGGTTCCTCCCATACAATATCCGATAATGCTTAACTCATCACAACGGGAAAACTGGCAGACCTTGTGAACGGCATGGGCTATATAATCAAATACCAGCTCGGCAAAGGTTAAGTTCCGGTCCTCCCATTCGAAATCCCCCCACTCCAGCATATAAACATCAAAACCCTCATCTACCAGATGCTCGACCAGGCTCATGCCCGGCGTAAGATCCAGAATATAGGCCTTATTAATTAATGCATAAAGTATAAGTATGGGAGTTCGGTGTTTAATGCCATGGCTGCAGTAGCGGTATAGTTTGGATTTGTTTTTGCGCCAAACTATATCTTTGGGAGTCATACCCGTTTGCGGATCCGGGTCAAAACTAACTATTTCCGCCCACTTACGAGTGCTATCCAGAATGCGATCATAACTTTCCTGTAATTTTTCTCCTACTTCGTCAGCGCTACCACTTAACCAATATGATTTCTTCCCCATCTTTATAACCCCTCACTAATTTGTTTTAACGTCCGTTCAATAACATGGTTACGCGGCGGTATAACTATAGCTACACCATCAAGAATCACTTCATCATTCTGGTTATAACAAGAGGTTCGTAATTTGACTCTTCCCCGAGGTAGTTTTTCTACCACTTCGGTTTGTGCGCGGACGGTGTCATTGATATAGCAAGGTGCCAAAAAATCAATGTTTTGAGTTTCATAAATAGTGCCCGCACCAGGCATCCGGTTACCTACCACATTAGATATGAGGCCAATAAGCAACATACCATGAACCACACGGGTTTTGAAATGTCCTCTGCTAGCCCTTACTTCATTAACATGAAGCCAGCTGAAGTCTCCGGTTATTCCCGCATATAGATAAACATCTGTTTCAGTAATAGTTTTTTCTATATACCCCTTATCACCAACTTTTAGTTCACTGTATATATGTTCTATCATTAAACCTCACCCCCCGTAAAACTAACTCTCACTATCTTTTTTCTTACTCTTTTTGGGTTTGGTTACAAGCCTGTCATCTTCACTTTTAACTTGCTTAACACTATCCTGAGAGCGGGTCTTTGCGTTCAATTTTCTATTGATAGTATCCAGTTTTTTATTTATACTGGCATTTTGCTCTTTTAATTCTGATATTTCCTGTTTCATAAGCTCTTGATAATCTACCAGTTTAATCATGCTACTGGCTATATTAGTTATGTTATTGGAAAAATGCAGGTCAAAATCATCCACTTTATCTTCAAGCCCTATTATGAGTTCAGCTATCCTGGCTATATCCTTTTTAGATGGAAGCGGATTAACTTCAAAATACTGATCTATATTCTGTTGGGAAACCTTATGAAAAGATAGATACTGGTCTCTGATCTGATCCAAAACTTGAATAAAGCTCTTGCTGGCTATAAGTTCCCTGGTGGCAGTGGTCCAAGATTCTTCGGCATTAAAATATAATTCCTTCCACAGCTCTACGATATCAGGCATCTTAACGTTATCCCCTGGCTCTGCCTGTTTCTGCTTTGCCCTGCTTTCTTCTGGCATTATCTATTTGCCCTCCTATCGCAATAAAAAAATACAACGCGGTTATGACCTCAAAGGTCATAACCGCCTAACTGCAGTGCCTGAAAATACTACAGATTATCCACTTTTTTAGACAGCTCATCTACCTTTTTAGACAGCTGGTCTATATAAGTAAAAGTAGGTATTTCTAGATTATCAAATGCATTTACAACTGCTTCCTGGATCATTTTTTGCATTTGCTGCTGATTTTTCTTGGCCTGGTTGGTAAGATCCTCAATAACCTTATTAGCCTCTTCTCTGGCTACTTTGTGCTGTTCCAGATATTTGCGCCCCATACTCTCAATTTGTTCCTGAGACCAGGACATACTGCCCAGGGTTACTAACCACATATCCCATAGTTTCTCGCTTGAATTTTCTAACACTGCAAATGTCTTGTTGATGTTCTCGCTACTCATAAAACCACTCCTTCCCTGAATTCAAGTATTCTGCCCAATGTTCTGGCTAAACCACCCCCCTTTCCGAATAATTACAATAATATGTGAAAACGGTATTATTAGCCTTTAATTTCTTAATTAAGGAATAATTAACTAATTAATCCGTACTAACCAGTTTAAGATGTTTACCGGATATTGTAAACTATTAAATTCTGTTGATTTATGGGATTAATTAGGCAAGAAATGCAATTATGACTATATTGGACGAGTTAACGCTGTTTATAAATGCCTATTATAAGTGCTTATTCTGACAATGCATTAAGCAGTTGATGGCAGTTATCTTGTCGGAATTCATTTTCGTCAACTAAAGTGAGAAAAGTCATTTGTTCATACTCGTAACGCTGGTTGATAGCAAGGTCACTATAAACCCCATAGGATTTTAAGACAAATTCAGCTACTCTTTCTCCAAACAATAACAAATAAGTAGGATGCAGAATTTCTATTTCCTCAAGCAGAAAAGGCAGACAGGAAATGATTTCGTCGGTACCTGGTCTGACCGGTATACCGTCACAAGTCTTGTTACTGAGCAGGCAAGTATAATCTTTATCAATCCACTTCCCCTGCCCATAACAATTGACACTTTGTCTGATGGCACAAGCTTTTGGTTGGCATCTGACCATAAAGGTATGGTAAATCTTGTCCAGTTTAAGTTCTTGTTTAATTATATTACGCAGTCTAATAATATTGTTAATATCACTGATAAAACTATTTTCATATTCAAAGACTAGCAAAGCCTCGGGCTCTAATTCACCTTTACCCATAGATGGTTTTCTCAGGCATTTTACCAGTGATGGGCAACGTTGACATTGGCATATCCTGTCTTCCATCTCAATAATACGACGGATGTTTTGTTCTCTATTGCCTACCACCATCTTGCCCCCCCAGAATTCCAAGCCATAAGCTTAATATACCTGTCAGAATTGTTCGACATATGGGTTAAATATTCCTTCTCAGGAAATAAGTTTTTATAATGGAATTTTAAAGTAATATTTATATTATTTAATCTTATATAGATACTCCCTGGTGGAAGAACCAATTCCCCAGGTAGCATCAGCAAGTTTGGTACAGACATAACTGCGAAGATTTACATCTAGTTCAGGATCACCTATATCAAAAACAATATAGAAGGCTCTCAATACATCCATCATATTAGTCATTAATCGTTCTGGTGGAGCCTTTTTTAACAGGGCATCCTTTTTACCGTAAAAATAAATTAGACGCTTTAAGACCCACAGTATTTCAACATTTGACCATGTTTTTTGGTTTACAATCTCGTCCAGTAATTGTTCTGGTCCAAGTTCATATTCTTTTTTTTCCAAATCACTCCATTCCTTGCTACCAAAAACTGTAGAAGGAATTCCAAAAATATTGTTTTCCACCTTTATACCTCCGATTTAAAGTTTATTTTCTACAAGAATCTAGATAAATCCTGCTAATTTTTTATTTTATTGTTAAAACCCCAGGGCGGAATGCCAGGTGGATTAAGAAAAGCTATAGAATAGACACTTAAGCCGAGTCCCTGGTCGGTTATTCTCTAAAATTAAGGTAAGTATACAATTGGTCCGCTAATTTTTTAGAAACGCCGGCAGAGCCCATGTTGGCCCGGCTTTCTGCACCGCCGGGACCATGGTAATCTGACCCTCCGGTCAATAGTAAGTGGTAGCGCCTGGCTAACCTCAACAGTTCTTCTATTTGCTCAGGACTATGTTCAGGATAAAAAACCTCTAAACCTTCTATACCCAGGTTAATAATATCGAGCACTTTTTTTTTGTTTTTTATTAACCCGGGATGAGCCAACACGGCAATACCACCCGCATTTTTTATTAGTTCAATCGCTTCCGCCGGTAAGAATTTATAACGGGGGACATATCCTGGGGCTCCCCACCCGATATATTTTTCAAATGCTTCGTCGATAGAAGCAACATAATTATTATTTATAAGAGCCCGGGCCACATGAGGCCTGCCGATTGATTCCCCCTGAGCTAACTCTTTTACCTGAGTAAAATTGATTTTTAAACCTGCTTCCTGTAAACGGCTGACCATTTGCTCAGATCTATGATATCTGGAAATACGGATATCCTGCAAACGCTGGTTTAAAGCAGCATTTTGGGGGTCAATAAAATATCCCAAAATATGTACTTCTTCCTTTTCGGCTTCTGTATTCAATTCTACAGCCGGAATAAAGTCCAGGCAGTAGGAGGTAGTATTCAGATATTGCCGGGCCTTTTCCAAACCAGCCACCGTGTCATGGTCACTTATAGCGATTCCTTTTAAACCAATTTCCACCGCCTTATCAATTACTTCTTGCGGTGTCAGGACTCCATCAGAGGCGGTAGTGTGAATGTGCAAATCATACTCATATTTCAATGATTGTCCTCCAAACTTGTATAGCTGTTTTTGGCCGATAATCGGTAGGGGCGAACCCGTGTGTTCGCCCGGGGTCGGCAATTATGTTACTCAAGAGGCCGATACCCAGTTTCGTGGTCGGCCGGGCAGACACATGGGTCTGCCCCTACAAAATTCACGCCTTACGCCCTAGCGCCTCACTCCTCACTACCTAGCACCGCTTTAATCACCCTCAGGGCGTTTTCGCTAAGAATCATAGCGGTTTCAGCCGGGGTAAAGCCTCTGCCAGCCAGGATTTGTGGCCACCTGCTGTATTCTTCAACCCCCTGCATAAGCAAAACATCAGCACCATCAAAATCTGATCCCAGAGCTACATGCTCTACTCCTATAAGGTCTGAAATATAAGCTAAATGATCCAGTAGATCATTTAATTCGGGTTTACCATCTTCCTTAATAAACTCGGGTACCTGATTGATTCCAATTACCCCGCCATTTTCAGCCAGGGCTTTTAATTGCGCATCATCCAGGTTCCTGCGGTGGTTACATAGAGCCCGGGCATTGGCATGACTGACCAGCACCGGCTTATTATAAAGATTCAGGGCATCATAATAGCTTCTAATTGCTACATGGGAGAGGTCCAGCATTATACCCAAATTCTCCATCAGATATATTATTTCCTTACCTTTGTTGCTAATTCCTCCTCCCCCCTCCTCTCCTACTCCATCAGCCAGCAGGTTGCGGTTATTCCAGGTAAGTCCAAGACTTCTCAAACCCATTCGATAGAGTAAACTTAAAATTTCACTGTCGCTTCCCAGTGCATCTGCTCCCTCCAGGTGCAATATGCAGGCAATTTTATCGGTATTAGCGGCAGCAATAATGTCTTCATAAGTAAAAACCGGCTGTAGATAATCCTGGTATTTATCCAGCTCACTATAAAATTTCTCTATCTGTTTTAGTATTTGGCGTAATGACTCATTCATTCCCTGGGGCATAGTAAACAGAGCGAAAATTTGAAGCCCGACTCCGGCTTTTCGTGCCCTTTTAATGTCGCAGTGGCAACTGTTGTCATATAATGACTGACCGTTTTTTTGTAAAGATGAAATAGTATCACAGTGCAAATCAACTATTTTCATATTAACCCTCCATGTCTACTGGACACACATACCCAAAGGGCACACGCAGCCACGTTTGCAAATTTGCCATTTAAAGTGAGGAGCGAAGACGGCAGAGTAGCATAAGAAAGAACCTGCCTTTTAATGTAAGCAGGTTCTTTTTATCTTATCATGAAAATTCCTAATCATGAAAGTTCTTATGCCCCGTCTTAACGGGGTTCAATAATCAGCTTAATCGCTGTCCTCTCTTCGCCATCTATAATTATATCCGTAAAAGCAGGGATACATATCAAGTCCATCCCACTGGGAGCAACAAATCCACGGGCAATAGCAATTGCTTTAACAGCCTGGTTAATTGCACCTGCTCCTATAGCTTGTATTTCTGCAGATCCTTTTTCTCTAAGAACACCTGCCAGTGCTCCTGCAACTGAATTTGGACTGGACTTGGCTGAAACCTTTAATACCTCCATGAAATAACCTCCCTCAAGAATTAGTATATTGATTAGTTGCTCTCTCTAATGTATATTCTAAGTTTATATGGTAATTCCTTCTTTTTGGTAAAATCTTTTGGATAATTTTTCATTATTCAGAAAATTTTTCTCGAGGTTTCATAGAGATATTTAATTTTTAAAGATCAGGGAAGAGTGCGGTTAATCCGGCCGATTTTTTGAACCTGATTATTATTGTCGTCGATGCTTAGTATTACCCCCTGCAGCATGGCAGTGCCGCCAGCGACTTCCAGTCGGACGGGCCTCTGGTAAATTATTTTATTAATAACCATATCTTTATCCATTCCCAGAATGGATTCCAGGGGGCCGGTCATCCCCATGTCTGTAATATAGGCAGTACCCCCGGGCAATATCCTTTCATCAGCAGTCTGAATATGGGTGTGAGTGCCCAACACTGCAGTCACCTTACTGTCAAAATAGTAAGCCATGGCTAATTTTTCAGATGTTGCTTCAGCGTGAAAGTCGACAATAATAATGTCGCTTTGTTCTTGAATTTCTTGTAGTACCTGCTCCACTCCTCGGAAGGGGCAATCCAAAGGAGATAAAAAAACCCGTCCCATGGCATTAATTACTGCTATTTTTTTGTTTATTCCGCCAGTATAAATATGATAACCCTGCCCCGGGCAATAGGGGGGGAAATTTATCGGCCTCACCAGCCGAAATTCATCATCAACAAAGCTATATATATCCTTGTTATCCCATACGTGGTTACCCATAGTCAAAACATCAATACCGCTGCCTAAAAGCTCATTCAATACCGGTCGGGTCAATCCCCTTCCCCCGGCTGCATTTTCAGCATTGGCGATAACAAAATCGATATTATTCTCTCTTTGTATACCCGGCAACAGCCCTTTAATAGCTCTTCTGCCAGGTCGGCCCACAATATCTGCGATTACCAGTATATTCAATCTTTATAATCCTCCAGTATTTCTGTTAAACATGCACAGTCTGCCATGGTCGCGATAAGCAAAAAGATAGCCTGCATTATCATGATTATTATTTAGCTGTAGCAGCAGATCACGCTTAACTTGTTTCTTAAATGAATCGCAGGTTAACGCAGTTTTACCGTCATCAAGCAGACAGTCGTAAAACTCTTCCCGTAATAGCGATATCAATAAATTAATCTCATTTTCATTGATGCTTTTAACGTCCCGATAATAACGAAGAAAAGTTAAACCGGCCAGCCTTTTAAATTTTATATTGAATATTTCCGGCTTGCTTTCCTCTAACTTATGTAATAACTGCATACATTCCCGGCCCCTGGTGATGAACTTCTCTTCCTGCTCCTGATCTATCTCCTTGCCCAATGCCACTTCGATTATCAGTAAATCGCTATTATAATCATATTTGACTATATTAATCTCGGGAAAGTTTACTGATACATTCAAAAATATTTCTAAGCCCGTTTCATTCATTTTGCATCTTCCCCTTAATAACTCAATGATAAACATTTCTTCAATCCAAATCCAAATTCCTTCTGCCTTATGTTTGCAAAAATTGACACTCCAATAATAAAAGCAGGGCTATTTGCCCTGCCTTATTGTCTTTTTAGCTTATTTTGCATATTCTATTGACCGGGTTTCACGTATAACCACCACTTTTATTTGTCCGGGGTAATCCAAATCATTCTCCACCCTATTAGCAATATCCCGAGCCATACTTATAGCCCGTAAATCATCGATTTCTTCAGGTTTAACAATAATTCTAATTTCCCTGCCGGCCTGAATAGCAAAGGTTTTTTCTACTCCATCAAAAGATTCGGCGATGCCCTCCAACTTCTCCAGTCGTTTAATATATGCTTCCAGAGTTTCCCTACGAGCGCCAGGGCGTGATGCGGAAATGGCATCTGCAGCCTGAACCAGAACTGACTCAATATACTGGGGTTCTATATCACCATGATGAGCACCGATAGCATTAATTACTTCCTTACCTTCACGATATTTTTTAGCCAGGTCTACGCCAATCTCTATATGCGGTCCTGAAACCTCATGATCTACCGCTTTTCCTATATCATGCAGTAAACCTCCCCTTTTTGCCAGTACTATGTCAACCTCTAGTTCTGATGCCATAATTCCGGCCAGGTGAGCTACTTCAATTGAATGCCGTAGTACATTTTGTCCATAACTGGTGCGATATTTCAGCCTTCCCAGTAGTTTTATCAATTCCGGATGCAATCCGTGGACTCCCACCTCAAAAGCAGCCTGCTCGCCCACATCCCTTATTTCCTGTTCGATTTCCTTCTGAGCTTTTTCCACCATTTCCTCTATACGAGCAGGATGGATACGCCCATCAGACACCAGATTACCCAGGGCAACTCGGGCTACTTCTCTGCGTATAGGATCAAATGATGAGAGAATCACTGCTTCCGGAGTGTCATCAATGATCAGATCTACACCGGTTAAGGTTTCAAAAGTACGAATATTACGACCTTCCCTACCAATAATCCTACCCTTCATTTCGTCATTAGGTAGTGCAACAACAGAAACGGTAGTTTCAGAAACAACATCGGCAGCACACTTTTGAATTGCAATAGATACTATGTTTTTAGCCCTCTTATTTGCCTCTTCCTTTGCTTCCGCCTCAATATTCTTAATCATTACCGCAGTTTCATTACGGATCTGTTGCTCAACATTGTATAATAACAATTCTTTGGCTTCTTCAGAGGTTAAACCGGATAGCCGCTCTAATTCCTTGAGCTGCCGGGTTAGAATAAGCTGCAAATCCTGATTAGTTTTTTCCAGCTCCTTCTCTTTATCGTAGAGAGTCTGTTCCTTTTTCTCCATATTTTCAGACTTCTTATCCAGCATCTCTTCTTTTTGAATTATCCGTCTTTCCAAGCGATCCAGTTCGCGGCGACGGTCACGAATATCCTTTTCGGCTTCCTGCCGATTACGGTGTATTTCTTCCTTGCCTTCCAGTAGAATCTCCTTTTTTTGTGCTTCTGCCTCTTTAGTACACTCCTCAACAATGCGCGAAGCCTCTTCCTCGGCAGCACCTATTCTACTTTCAGCGATAAGCCTTCTACCGTAATATCCAGCAGCTAGCCCTACGGCCAATGAAAGTGTTATTATTATAAAGCTTGTTAGATTAATATCTTCACCCCCTTTTCTTTAAATTCTCTTCTTTTTTATTAATGGTTAAAGTCTTTAAAACAAAAAAAACCGAGTACAAACCCGGTTTTTTTAAGAAGATCCTGTAATTTAAAAATGCCACATTTTTTACAGCAATAGAATTATACCCATATATTTAAGGGTATAAAATTACTCGCAGCATCTTATAGGGTGAGATTTCTTAAAAACTCACCTACCCAACAGACAACTAACGTATATCTCCAAATGAAAGAGTATGTGTTTTTTACACATATCTCTATTAAATTCATTATCCATTCACCGGAAAAACACTAACAGTGTCTATATGGTCAAATCACCAGGATACTTCTTTACCAGAGTCTTGTATCAATTTTAGTTACTTTCCCCAATAGTGTCAAGATTCCTCTAAATTGTTGGTAGCCAACAGCCTGGCTTTATCCATTTCCTTAACCTTATTATCCAACATTTGCATGAACTCAGGATTATTTTTCAGATATTCCTTGGCGTTTTCCCGGCCCTGTCCCATCCTTTCACCTTCATACGAATACCAGGAGCCGCTTTTCTGGATAATATCCTTATCAGCCGCAATGTCCAGCAAATCCCCTTCATGGGATATGCCGGTTCCATACATAATATCAAATTCCGCGGTTTTAAACGGTGGTGCTACCTTGTTTTTTACCACTTTAGCCCGGGTGCGGGTACCGATTATGTCTGTTCCCTGTTTGATAGTATCTCCTTTTCTAACCTCGATTCGAATAGAAGAATAGAACTTCAAAGCCCGGCCACCGGTGGTAGTTTCAGGGCTGCCATAGATAACGCCCACCTTCTCCCGGATTTGATTTATAAAGATAGTACAACCCTGTGATTTACCAATATGGGCAGTTAATTTACGCAAAGCCTGGGACATTAAACGAGCCTGCAATCCCACATGGACATCACCCATTTCCCCATCCAACTCAGCTCTGGGAACCAGTGCTGCTACCGAATCAATCACAACAACATCAATAGCCCCGCTTCTAACCAGAGCTTCGGCAATTTCCAAAGCCTGCTCTCCTGAATCCGGTTGGGCTACCAGCAAGTTATTTATATCCACTCCCAGCCTTTTAGCATATTGCGGATCTAAAGCATGCTCAGCATCAATAAATGCTGCCATGCCACCTTCACTCTGAGCCTGGGCTATAGCGTGCAAAGCAACGGTAGTTTTACCGGAAGATTCCGGGCCAAAGATTTCTATTACCCGACCCCGGGGCAAGCCTCCTACCCCCAGCGCCAAATCCAGGGAAAGACAGCCGGTCGATATAACCTCGACATTCATAGCTGCAGCTTCACCCAGTTTCATGATGGACCCTTTACCATACTGTTTTTCTATACCTTTAATCGCGTTATTAAGGGCATCTATCTTGCCCTGGTTGATTTGACCAGTATCCATTTCAAACCCTCCTCAAACATATGTTCGGTTCTTTTGTATAATGATATCCAAGCGTTTTATAAATGTCAATGATTTTCTAACCATATTTTGTATAAATAAATT
>JAQUGU010000080.1 GCA_028683995.1 Syntrophomonadaceae bacterium
AGGGTAGATTATTATGTTCCCGACCGTTTTAGCGAAGGATATGGACTCAATATAGAGGCGGTGGAGAAGCTGGCCAGCACCGGCTGTAAGCTTTTGATAAGCGTTGACTGTGGAATAACATCGATTGCTGAGGTTGAAAAAGCAGTAAGCCTGGGTATGGAGGTTATTATTAGTGATCATCATACACCCGGCCAAGAACTTCCCCCGGCTATGGTAATAATCAATCCCAAATTAGGCAGCAGTCAGGAAATGGCAGACCTGTGTGGTGCAGGTGTAGTTTTTAAACTATGCCAGGCGCTTTGCCCGGAATATGCATTAGATAAACAATCCTGTTGGCTGGAACTGGCGGCGCTGGCGACTGTAGCCGATGTCGTGCCCTTAAACGGTGAAAACCGCATTTTGGTTAAATATGGTCTGATGAGATTACCCCAAAGCAATAATGTTGGCTTACAAGCATTAATTAAGGAGAACGGGCTGGAGGGGAAGAAACTGCTCTCCTGGCATATCGGTTTTGTAATCGCCCCCCGTTTAAATTCCGCCGGGAGGCTGGAAAGTGCCGGCAGCAGTATAGAACTGTTGTTAACTGATGACCCGGTGAAGGCAAGTGAAATGGCTGCTTACTTATGTAATCTGAACCAGCAGCGGAGAATGATTGAGGAGAATATCTACCAGGAAGCACTGTTACAGGTGGAAAAAGAGATAAAACTGGAAGAAGAAATGGTACTGGTGCTGGGAGAGGAAGGATGGCACCCGGGAGTAACCGGAATAGTGGCTTCGCGCCTTTGTGAAAAATACCGGCGACCGGCAATATTAATTAACTGGGAACAGGATCTGGGCAAGGGTTCCTGCCGCAGTCTGCCTGGTTTGAATATTTACCAGGCACTGTCAGCCTGCAGTTCTCATTTAATTCAATTCGGAGGACACCGGGCAGCTGCCGGTCTAAGTATTCACAAAGACTATTTTACCAGTTTCCGTCAGGCAATGAACCAGTGGGTTAAAGACAATATCAGCCGGGAGGAGCTTTATCCACGTTTATGGGTGGATGCGGAGGTGGAGCCAGGTGATATAAGTGAAGATTTTCTGAAGGAATTACAGCAACTGGAGCCTTTTGGGGAGGGAAACCCGGGTCCCCGTTTTGTAATTCGAGCTGTGGAGATAGAAACTGCCAGCCTGATAGGGAAAGAACGGGATCATTTCAAGGCCCGTCTGGCCCAGATGGGTATTGAGATTATAGCCTTTAACCGTCCTGATTTAATCCAACAACCTCTGGACACCTGTAGGCAAGATATACTTTTTGAGCCAGAAGAAAATGAGTTTCGCGGTATAAAACGGCTGCAGCTAAAACTGAGCGATATGAAAAATAGCTATCTACCTGATGATAAACGAGAAACGGTTGAACCTGGGCTAGAGCTATTGCTGGCGTTACGCCAGAGCAGCGAGGAAGTCCAAGCGGGCCGGCCCGTTATGTTTATCTGTCCTACCTATAGAACTCTGGTAAAATACAGGTTACTATTAAAAAGCTATTTTCGCACCCCGGTATTGCGAGAGCTGCATGGTAATCTTGACCCCCGGTTGGTGCAAACCCTGATCAACGAATTATCCCAGGGGGAAAATCGCATATACCTGGTAACTATGGCGTTTATCAAATATTATATGAGAACTCGGAGCCTGCCTGACAAACTCAAAAACATATTTTTATTATGGTCAAATCATAGCGATGAGCCTACTAACGAATACCTGCAAGGCCGTAATCTATGCAGCCTGGGGACGGTTGAGGAGCCCAGGATTATGCCGGGGAAACCTGATTTTGACAAAGGACGGCGTATACTGGTATACGCTAATCGCAATACCACTTTGCGCTCATTTACTTCCTCCAAGCAGCGGCTAAGCATAGAAGCGGGTGTAAATGATATGCGTAAAAGAAACACCATCCGCCGTACTTTTTTACAAACACCGGAAGGTATATTACTATCTGACGGTGTAAATACCGGTGCAGTCAGGCTGAGTAATACCGACGTTTTTTTTGCTGATATTCCCTATAGCATTTATGAAGCCCAGATGGTAATGGATCAACTTGCTGCCGGCGAGGACAGGGAAGCTCAGGCTCTTTTTGATCGTGATGATTTGGATTTTAATCGGCACTACCTGCAGCGTACTTATCCTGCTGCCGAACTGATTCGGAAGGTTCTGGTTTATTTTAAGAAACTGCAACGTAACCCGCTACATGCAGACATTGAAAAACTTAGTTCATCTATCGGAAATTATCTACAAACCGACTTTAAACCTGCGGATCTTATACCTGTCCTGCATATCATGGCGGAGCTGGGCTTGTGTCAGTTTAAGAAAAAAGGTAGTATTATGGCAATAAAGTTTATTAAGTCCCAAAATTCCACGGTTAACCTGGGTGATTCACTCTATTATCTGGAAGGTCAGGTGGAGAAAAAGGAATTTACCCGGTGGGAAAGGGAATTAAATAGAAAATTATTGTGGTGATTAACATGGTTCCATTAGCCCAGACTATAAGTGAAAAAGTGCAACAATATGATGCGGATGTCGATATTGAGCTTATCCAGCGGGCTTATAATTACGCCCGGGTGGCCCATTCCGGTCAGAAACGGATATCCGGTGAACCTTATATTATTCATCCGGTGGAAGTAGCGCTCATACTGACGGAAATAGAATTGGATACTCCGTCAATTTGTGCTGCCCTTCTTCATGATGTGGTTGAAGATACCAGCATCACCTATCTTAATATCCTGAACGAATTTGGTGAAGAAATAGCCCTGCTGGTTGATGGGGTAACCAAGTTAAATCGCCTGGATTTTGCATCTCGGGAGGATGCCCAGGTTGAGAACCTGCGCAAAATGTTTATTGCCATGGCCAGGGATATAAGGGTTATCCTCATTAAACTGGCTGATCGTTTGCATAACATGCGCACCCTTAACTACCAGAATGAGCATAAACAGAAAGAAATAGCCCGGGAGACCCTGGAGATATTTGCCCCCCTGGCTCACCGGTTAGGAGTTTTTAAATTCAAATGGGAACTGGAAGACCTGGCTTTCGCCTATTTAGACTCGGAAATGTATTATGAGATTGCCAAAAGGCTCAAGAGAAAACGCAAAGAACGGGAAGAATACGTTCATGAGATTATAGAGCAGATATCTAAAGGACTGGAACAGATAGGGATAACTGCTGATATAGTCGGCCGGCCCAAGAATATATACAGTATTTACAAAAAGATGGTCAAACAACAAAAAGACATAGACGAGATATATGATAAAATTGCTATCCGTATTATAGTCAGTGAAATCCGGGAGTGCTATGGGGTTCTGGGCATAATCCATACCATGTGGAAACCCCTTCCCGGGCGCTTTAAGGACTATATTGCTACGCCCAAGCCTAATATGTACCAGTCATTGCATACCACCCTGCTGGGTAAAGGGGGGGAACCCTTTGAAGTGCAGATTAAAACCTGGGAAATGCATCGCACGGCTGAGTACGGTATAGCAGCCCACTGGCGCTATAAGGAAGGAATCAGCAGTCCCCGGGAAAAGAAATTTGATGAAAAGCTGGCCTGGTTAAGACAGATACTGGAATGGCAACAGGATATTAAAGATACCGGGGAGTTTATGGAATCATTGAAAATAGACCTTTTCGATGATACTGTTTTTGTCTTTACTCCCAAGGGGGCGGTATTGGAACTGCCCAAAGGTGCCTGCCCGGTTGACTTTGCCTACCGGGTTCATACTGAGGTAGGACATAAATGTACCGGAGCCAAGGTGAATGGTCGTATAGTACCTCTGGACTATGCCCTGGCTAATGGTGATATTGTTGAAATAATAACTTCCAAGAGCTCTTCCGGGCCATCGCGCGACTGGTTAAACTTCGTTAAGACCTCATCAGCCAAAAGTCGAATCAAGCAATGGTTTAAAAAAGAAAAGCGGGAAGGGAATATAATCAAGGGCCATGATTTTTTAGAGAAAGAACTAAAGAAAAAACACATGAATCCCAAAGAATTTCTTAAAGAAAACCAGTTACAGGAAGTGGCCAAACGTTTTAGTTTTGTGTCAGTAGATGACCTTTATGCTGCGCTCGGAGATGGCGCTATCAGTTCTAATCAGGTTCTAACCCGGCTCAAAGAAATGTACTTTCAGGACGCCCAGGTAGAAGACATTCTAAACATACCCATTGGTAAAACGAGGGTAACTCCGGATAATGAGACTAGTGCATTACGGATTAAGGGAGTTGATGGAGTAGCTATTCGATTGGCTCATTGCTGTAATCCTCTACCCGGGGATCCGGTATCAGGTTACATTACCCGGGGGCGGGGAGTATCAGTACACCGCAACGATTGTCCTAATCTGCAAAATTACTTGCGCCAGGAGAAAGACCGCCTGATTGAGGTGGAATGGGCTGACAACCGGGGTACCTATATAGTAGATTTGGAAGTCAAGGCCTTTGACCGGGCCCGCCTTACTACTGATGTAATGACAGTAATTGCTGACACCCGGATTCAAATTAATTCAGTGTTTTCCAGGATAACCCGCAATAACCTGGCAGTAATGAATTTTAAACTGGAGATTAAAGACATTACCCAGCTTCAGGCAGTTATCCAGCGTATCCAACAAATCCCGGATGTACTGGAAGTCAGACGAACTATGCCGGGCGAAATTAGGAGTGAATAGAATTGCGAGCAGTGGTGCAAAGAACTACTGGCAGCCGGGTGCTGGTAAACAACCAGGAGATAGCCAGAATTGATAAAGGCTTAATGGTTCTTCTGGGAATTGGGAAGGGCGACAGCAGTAGAGATGCCGACTATTTAATGGATAAAATAATAAATCTACGGATTTTCCCTGATGAAAATGATAAAATGAATCTATCCCTGCTTGACATCAGCGGAGAAATTTTACTGGTTAGCCAGTTTACACTGTACGGAGACACCCGTAAAGGCAGGCGCCCCAGTTTCTCCGAGGCTGAATTACCGGATGCAGCTCTGCCCTTGTTTGAATATTGTACTGCCCAGTTGCAACAAGCCGGGGTCAATGTACAAACAGGTGAATTTGGCGCCAGTATGATAGTGGAAATAAGTAATGATGGGCCCTGCACCATCTTATTAGATAGTGCCAGGCAGTTTTAAGGAGGTTTTTGGTGATGATTTTAAGAGGTCTGGAAATTGGCAGCATAGGGGTAAATTGTTATATTATCGGTTGCGAAGAAACCAAAGAAGCGGCCGTAATCGATCCCGGTGGTAACCCCCAAGCTATAAAAAAATTACTAGATGAGGAAGGACTTACTGCTATCTATATAATTAATACCCATGGGCACATAGACCATATCGGAGGTAACCGGGAATTAAAGGAACTAACCGGAGCTAAAATTATAATTCACCAGAAAGATGCCAAAATGCTTACCAATGCGGTAGCTAATTTTTCTTTCTTAATGGGCAGTAAAGTTACCAGCCCCGCCGCCGACCAGTTTATTAAAGAAGGGGATACAATTAAAATAGGCAATACGGTGGAACTGGAAGTTTTAGAAGTACCTGGGCATAGCCCCGGAAGCGTAGCTCTAAAAATCGATAATATTATTTTTGCCGGAGATGCCCTATTCTACGGCTCGATTGGGCGCACCGACTTTCCAGGAGGGTCATATAACGAGCTTATTAGTAATATTAAGCAGAAACTACTCTGCTATGATGATGACACTGTAGTCTATCCCGGTCACGGCCCGGCTACCAGTATTGGATTCGAGAGACAGAATAATCCGTTTTTGTAGAGTCAACGCATGGGGAATTTGACGCGGATCACGCGGAACAGTAAGGATTTACGTGGATTTTAATAAAATTAAACGCAGATTCACTATGATTTATAAATATAGAAATTCAGTGTCTAAAATTTTACTTTACATGGGTTCAATTTTGTGCTAGTATAAACCTAATCTATTTTTAAAAATGCTATGAAGAAGTAAAGTAGTTACGTGGAATTATGCAGAGAGGGGATGTCACCGGCTGCAAGCATCCCTATTAATGAAACATAGCGAAGTTCACTTCGGAGCACCCGGCTGAAACATATGCAAGTAGGTCGTGGCGGAACTCCCACCGTTAAAAGGGAGGGGATATCGGATAAACCTGTATCTTTTCTAAGCGGGCCTGTACAGGCAAATTGGGTGGTACCGCGGGTAAGCAGAAGCTTCTCGTCCCATAGGGGATGTGAAGCTTTTTTATTTTAAAAGATGGTTTTTCCCCGTATCCTTAAATAAGCGGTTGCAAGGCAAATTGGGTGGTACCGCGGGAAGTGTTTATTAACCTCTCGTCCCATTGGGATGAGGGGTTTTATTATTTAAGGAGGTGTCAACATGATTAAATTGGCCAGTCGGGAAGGCAGTGAAATGCTGGTTTCCCGCAATCATCAGCCCGAAGACAGCCAGGTAAGAGTTAAAGGTTGTATTATTGGTGGAAATCAATTGGCAGTTATTGCAGGTCCTTGTGCCATTGAAAGTGAGGAAATTTTAAAAGAAACCGCCTTTAAGGTGAGAGGGTGTGGCGCTTCCTTTTTACGTGGAGGAGCATATAAACCACGTACCTCCCCCTACAGTTTCCAGGGTTTGGGCGAAGAAGGACTAAAAATATTGGCCCGGGTGGGGGAAGAGATGAATATGCCGGTGATTACAGAAGTTATGGATAGTGAGGATATAGAACTGGTGTCTGAATATAGTGATGTAATCCAGGTAGGAGCCCGTAATATGCATAATTTCGCTTTGCTGCGTAAGCTGGGCAAAACCAATAAACCGGTAATATTAAAACGGGGACTATCAGCTACCATCGAAGAATGGTTGCTGGCTGCAGAATATATACTGGCCGGGGGAAATATGCAGGTAATACTTTGTGAACGGGGCATTCGTTCAGCCGAACCCTGGACTCGTAACACCCTGGATTTATCTGCAGTGGCCCTGGTCAAAGAGTTATCCCACCTGCCGGTACTGGTTGACCCCAGCCATGCCACCGGAGTACGCAGCCTGGTTACTCCTATGGCCAAAGCAGCAATTGCCGCCGGGGCTGACGGCATTATGGTGGAAGTACACCCTCATCCGGAAAAGGCCTTGTCAGATGGGGAGCAATCCCTGACCCCCAGAGGATTCAGCCAGTTAATGAAAGAAATTGAGCCCGTGGCCCGCGCTATAGGAAGGGGAGTACGATAATGGCATGCGCTGTATTAGGTCCGCATGGCACCTTCAGTGAGGAGGCTGCTAATCGTTACTGGGGTCAGCGGGACGATATTATGGTAGCAACCAGTATACCCCAGGTATTCACCCTGGTAGAGAGCGGTAAGGTTGACGAAGCCCTGGTTCCTCTGGAAAACTCTCTGGCCGGGACGGTTAAAGCTACTATTCAATGTTTGCGTAATAGTCAACTAACTATTCAGGGAGAAATTCTTCTGCCCATAAGGCAGGATTTGCTGGGAGGCAGAAGGTACGAATTGGGTGAAGTTGAGCTGCTAATATCACAACCGATAGCTTTAATGCAATGTCAGACCTTTGTTAGCAGGCACCTGCCCGGGGTACGGACAGAAATTTGTGATAGCACCAGCCAGGCAGCTTTAACTTTACGTCAGGAGACCAGAAAAGCAGTTTCTATAGGTAACAGGCAGGCAGCCA
>JAQUGU010000081.1 GCA_028683995.1 Syntrophomonadaceae bacterium
AGGTGGCCATCAACTATAGTTGCAGAAACATCACTGGCCTGAGCCTGATAAACCAGCTGGGAATAGACGCTGGCAGCATTTTGCGGTCGGGTGTGCCATCCGTCCAGGCTGATGAGCACCATATCCGCCTTTTTACCTTCTTCCAGGCTGCCGATTTCATTTTCCAATCCCATAGCCTTGGCTCCACCTCGGGTAGCCATTTCCACTACGGTTTGAGCGGGCATGGAGCGGGGACCATGGAAGGGCTTTTGGATAAGAGCAGCCAGGCGCATCTCCATAAACATGCTAAGATTATTATTACATGGTGCCCCATCAGCACCTAATGAAACCCGAGCTCCCATATCCAGCAGGGGCGGGATAGGGGCAATGCCGGAACCCAGTTTTAAATTGGCGCTGGGACAGTGTACAATATTGCTCTGCCTCGCTGCCAGTATTCTCATTTCATCGTTGTTTAAATGGACACAGTGGGCTAAAACCAGCCTGTCATTACACAGGCCCAGGCTATCCAGGTAAATGACATTGCGCATACCCCGCTCCTTTTCTACCAGTTCAATTTCTCCCTGGTTTTCAGAAGCATGGGTATGTACCGGTATTTGATATTGCCGGGACAGTGAAGCGGTTTCCCGCAGCAGGGTATCGCTGCAGGATACAGCAAAACGCGGGCACAGGGCGTAGCGGATACGACCATTATCGTAATTGTTCCAGCGCTGATAAAGTTCCAGGCTTTCCTCCAGAGCCCGGTCGGTAGAATCTAACAGTTTCGGCGGTACATCCTCGCCATGGTCCATCAGGCATTTACCTCCCAGGTAACGGATTCCTGCCTGTTTAACCGCGGTAAAAACAGATTCCGTATGGTTTACGGTGGCCATATCGATAATAGAGGTAGTACCTCCGCGCAGCAGCTCGGCACAACCCAGGAGTGACGAATAGTAGAGGGATTCCTCATCATGGCTGGTTTCCAGAGGCCAGATGCGTTGCTGCAACCAGTCCAATAATTCCAGGTCATCAGCCATACCGCGAAAAAGTACCTGGCAAAGGTGAACATGACTTTGCACAAAACCCGGCAGTAACAGTTGATTGCCGGCATCTATTACCATATCAGCGGTATAACGGCCCAAATTGCCTATCCGGCTGATACGATCATTTTCTATAAGCAAATCCCCATGAATAATATCCTGTCCCTGATTCATGGTTACTATGATAGCGTTTCTAATCAATATAGACATTTTGCCAGCTTCCTTTCTTCTATCCCCCCCATGCTCGGGGTACACGGCAACCACCGATGAAAATAGTTGCATCGGTATTACGGATGGGGGGAAGCTGCTGTGTACCCGTTAGGGTAAAGCTTCCTCTATGGTAGTTGAGTAGTTGTTTAGTTGTTTTATCCTAATAGGTAGCGGAAGCTTTGGCTTTTGCTTTCCTTTAAAATTATTATAATTAAATCCGCGGAAATCCTTATTAATCCGCGCGAGCAAAGCGAGTCCGCGTCCATTTCCCGTTATATTTTCTTGCTAAACTTTTAAACGAACATAGGAGACGGTTCGAATAATGAATGTGGATTACGCATAATAATCAAAAGGGGTGGTTATTGCCAAATTATAGTTCGAGTAACTGTTATTATGACATAGAATTTGTACATGTACAAAGAACCGTCTCCCAGATTCATTTACAGGCGGGAGGCGATAGCATAAAAAATGATTATATGCTAATTAAAAGTGTAGGCCGGTTACTTATAAAGCTGTCCTTCCCGGCTATGGTTGGGATGTTTGCCTATTCTGCTTTTAGTCTGGTTGATACCTTCTTTATTGCCCGTCTGGGTGTGAATGCCCTGGCAGCCATTACTCTAACCATTCCCGTACAAATCTTAATAACCTCTCTGGCCTCAGCCACTGGTGTGGGCCTTACCTCTTTTATATCCCGAACATTGGGGCAGGGTGATATCAAATTTGCAGATAATATTGCCTGGCATGGACTATTTATCGGAATTATCTATGGTTTGCTTTTTCTTCTACTTGGCGAGCAGTACCTGGATCAGTTGTTGCTGTTTTTTGGCTCTAATCAGGAGACTTTTTCACTCTGTAAACAATACCTCAGTATTATCCTGAAAGGCTGCGTCTTTACCTTTATCCCTATTGTGTTGAGCAGTATCATCCAGGGAGAAGGAAATACTTTTGTGCCTATGATAGTGGCCTTATCCAGTGTGGCTCTTAATGTTGCTCTTGACCCGCTTTTTATTTTTGGCCTGGGACCGGTACCCGGGATGGGGCTGGAGGGAGCAGCCATAGCAACTGTCCTGGCCCAGTTTTTAACCTCTGTCATAATCCTGCTGGTAGTTGTAAAAAAACGTTTTTACCTGAGCTGGGCTATAAAACATTTTCGACCCAGTCTGACGGTCTTGCTGGGTGTTTACCAGGTTGCTCTTCCTACAATGGTTATGGAAATATGCAGTGTCTTTATCATGGCTTTTTTAAACCGGGTGCTTATCGCCTATAGCTGTACGGCTCTGGCAGTCCTGGGGATATTTATGCATGTCCGATCTATAATATATATGCCGGTTTATGGGCTATCCCAGGGAGCTGTACCGATGGCTGGTTTTGCCTACGGGGCCGGGAAGAATGATCGGGTAAAAGAAACCCTGGTAAAAGCATCGGTTATATCTTTATTATTAATTGGCTGGGGTTGGTTTATTGTTCAGCACTACCCGCTGTGGGTAATGTATTTCTTTTCCGATGACCCTGCACTGCTGATAATGGGGGTAAGCTGCCTGCGTCTGGCAACCCTGGTTTTACCGTTAATGGGACCCATAATTATTCTATATTCTGTATTACAGGCTTTGGGTAAAGGTACTACTGCTATGTACTTATCGCTATTGCGCCAGGTCGGCTTTTTTCTTCCCCTTATAATCATTCTGCCCCGCTTTTATAATATCCAGGGTGTATGGCTGGCCTTTTCAGCCTCCGAATTCCTATCAGCACTGCTGGTTCTAGTCTTTTTCATCAGGTTATGGCGGGAGCTGCAGGTTAAAAAAAGACCACTGGTGGTAATGCTTTTTAATGGAGGTTACAGCTTTCGAAGATTGCTGGCCTGGCTCAAATGGTGAAGTCGCTGCAGGGGCAATCTTCTCCTGCAGACTATAAATTATGTTATCATAAACAAAAGATTTGACCCGAAGGAGTAAGTATATGGCTGCCAATAATATGTATTTCATCTGGGGAGAGGAAGCTTTCCTGATGGACCGGAAAATAAAAGAAATCCATAGTCTAATGCAGGAAGAGAGCGGGGAAGAAGTAGAACTGCTTTACCTGGATGGAGATGAACTAAGTCCTCCCCGGTTATTGGAAGAACTCGAATTCAGTCCGCTTTTTTCCCTGCAAAGAATGGTTGTTATAAAACGGCCTTCCTGGCTGGGCAAATCTAGGCGTAAAAGTAGCCGTAACGAAGAAATCCTTAAGGTTTTACAGGGCTATTTACAGCGGCAAACCCCGGGACAAACCCTTATAATAACTGCAGCCGAACATAACAGCACTAATGCGCTGGTAAAACTGTTGGATAAACAAGCCACGGTTATTGAATGCAAGCCTGCCAACCCGCAATACCTGGCCAATTGGATTAAGGCTGAATTTACTGCCCGGGGTCGCAAGATTAATACCGCGGGACTCAGTTTGATGGTAAAAAGCGGACAGGATATGTATTATTTATATAACCTGATTGAAAAGCTTTCCCTGGTATCAGAGGGTAAAACCATTAGCGAAAAGGATATAGAAGAACAAGTTAGCAGCAGGGATGAAATCAAGGTTTTTAAGCTTACCGATGCTCTTTTGGACAGAAACCTAAAGGCTTCTTTCCGGGCTTTTTATCAATTGTTGGAACAGGGGGAGCACCCGGTATTTATATTATTCATGATAGTGCGCCAGTTCAGTTCCCTGGGTAAAGTAAAGTATTACCAGGAAAACCGGACTGATATGAAAGAAATATCCCGGCTGACCGGGATGAGGGATTTTGCGGTTAAAAAGCTGCTAAGCCAGACCCGCAATTTTAGCTGGGACGAAATACAATATTTGTTTAAACAATTCCTGGAAGCCGATATCAGATTTAAAAGCACCAGTCAGAATGACAAAACCATTATGGAAGGTCTTCTCATTGAAATATGCGGTAAAAAATAAACCTGCCCAAAGACAGGTTTTTTTTTACTGACCTACACTGTTAAATTTCTTTACCAGGCTGGATTTACGCCGGGCTGCCGTATTCTTGTGCAAAACTCCCTTGTTTACGCTTTTATCAATGAGGGAGGTTACTTGTAAGAGATTATCCCTGGCAGCTTCCTGATTATCTTCTTGCAGAGCCGACTCATAGTTTTTAATAGCTGTTTTTAGTCTGCTCTTATAAGCTTTATTTCTAAGCCGATTTTCCTCAGCTTTTCTGGCTCTCTTGGCCGGGGCTTTACTTTTTGCCATACTTTCACCTCCTCGAATTCAAAGCTAACAGGAATACTATAGCATTACCAGATTTAAAATGCAATAAAAAGGGGTAGGGAATATTCATCTTGCTGTCACCATAAGCTTAATAAGATATGAGGCTTAGGAGGTGGACAGGATGCAGGGTCAAAATTTTATTAACTTTTTAAAAAATATTGTTTTTCTACAGCTATTTTTAATTGTTATAATAGCCGGGGTAGGGATTGATTTTGCTGGTATTAACAGAGCCGGGTTGGAAGAGGCTGACAAATTAAGTTTGCGCCTGTCCCCGATAGCCATAGGGATTAGCCCGAAAATGGCCATTAATCTTTTTGCCTTAAATAGCGTAGCCCTGGCGGGGCAGAATGCGAAAGCTGACCGCTGGTTGGTAGATTTCAGGCGGGAAATGCCGGAAACCCTTATGGTAGCCAATTTACAGCTTCCTGCTTCCCGGGGTCAGCGTGTAAATATACCGGAGAGTAATAAAAGCCTGGCTGACATCAATCTCCCTTTTGATCAGGACGAAGATAAGCAGGAAATAAAATACTACCAGGCACTGGAAGACTACCAGGTAGTAGTATACTGTACTCATAGTGCCGAAACCTATATTCCGGATAGCGGCAAGGCCCGCTGTGATGGGGAACGAGGCCTGATAAACAATGTTGCCGGCGTGATTAGCACCCAACTGCAGTCAGCAGGAATGAAGGCTGATTTTATTGACAGTATCCACGATTATCCTGATTATGATAAAAGCTATACTAATTCCCGGGAAACGGTTAAAAAGATTCTTGATTCAAAAGAAAAGCTTTTGGCACTTTTTGATGTTCATCGGGACAGCATACCGGGAAAAGAAAGTGCGGACACTATTAATGTAAGAGGTAAAAAGGCAGCCCGTATACTTATTATAGTAGGGACTGATGAACGTAAAGAACACCCCCATTGGAAGAGTAACCTGGCATTTGCCGAAAGTTTGTACCAGCAGGGTGAACAGATGTATCCTGGATTGATAAAAGGGGTTAGGACCAAGTCTGGTACTTACAATCAGGAGTTTTTTGACCACTCCTTGCTCCTGGAGGTGGGCAGCGATTATAACTCGTTTGCTGAAGCCAAATATGCCGGGGAACTTTTTGCTCAGATACTATTAGAGGTTCTGGAGGAGGAAACACTTAAATGAGACTGCATCAATTACTCATACTCGCCGGACTTATTTTTTTAGTAATAATTGGACTTAACACCAGTAATCAAGGCATCAACAGTTTGACCCGGGATGAGCGCCAGGCAGTATTAGATCTGGACTATAATCAGGGAGAAATAAGAGTGGACGCTCTGGGCAACAGCTATGATTACTCACTGGACAGGCTGGGTAGTAATGTTTACCGAATCGGCAATAAAGCCAGGGAGCTTCCTACTGATATAACGAACTATCTAAAAAGAATTTGGATAATCTTTGATGCCGTTTTCCTATATGAATAGGACAAATCTATGAGACCAAACGGGGTACAAACTGTAGGGGCGAACCCATGTGTTCGCCCGGAATAGGCAGCTTTATATGCAACGGGATTCACCCTCGGGGGGTCAGTGGTTGGCCGGGCAGACACACGGGTCTGCCCCTACAAAAACTATAAAAAAATCTATTTTATAATTGACTTACTGGAGTTGAGAATTTGAGTAATACCGGAAAGCGTGTCGCCCGAGCCGCAATACTCTTAATGGTTACGGTGATTATTGCCAGGATTCTGGGATATGGCCGGGAAGTGGCCATGTACACCATATTTGGCCCGAACTACATAACTGATGCTTACCGGGCGGCATTCTCTATTCCTGACTTTCTATATATATTATTAGTCGGGGGAGCCCTGAGTTCCGCTTTTATACCGGTTTTCTCAGCCTGTGTGGCTACCAACCGTGAAGATGAAGGCTGGAAATCAGCCAGTATAGTTTTTAACTATACCATGATTTTCCTGCTGATACTTATCGTATTTGCCTATGTTTATACCCGTCCCCTGGTGCTCTTGCTGGTCCCGGGTCTGCCCGTTCAGTATATTGACCTGGCCGTAACCCTTACTCACATAATGTTTATCCAAACCGTTTTCATGGCTTTGAATGGTTTTTCCATGGGAATTTTGAATTCTTATAACCACTTTGCCTCCCCGGCTATAGGCAGTTTGGTATATAACCTCTTTATTATTCTTATTGGTGTGGCTTTGGTAAAACATTTGGGGATAGCAGCTTTTTCTTATGGTGTAGTCATTGGTGCCGTTTTGAATTTTGCAGTTCAGATACCAGCCCTGCGCAGAGTAGGGGTGAAATACACCTTTTCTTTTGACTACCGGGACAAAGGCTTTCGCCAGATTATGATTCTGATGATTCCGGTACTGGCAGGTCTGGGAGTAGTTCAGTTTAACCTCTTTATTACCCAGAACCTTTCCTCCGGTCTGGGGGCTGGAACCATAAGCGCTCTTAATCTGGCCCAGAAGATTATGAACCTGCCTATTGGTATTTTTGCTGTTTCCATCGCAACCGCAATATTTCCTACCATGACTGCCCTTACTGCCCGGGGAGAACTGGAGATGTTCAAACGCAGCAGTTCATTGGGTTTAAGAGCCATTTTCCTGGTAACTATTCCTGCTTCCCTGGGGCTTATGGCTATTGGAGAACCCCTTATCAAATTACTCTTCCAGCAGGGTGAGTTCACATCAGCTATGGCAAATGTAACTAATGAAGCTTTGTTTTTTTACTGTTTCGGGCTGTTTGCCTATTCCTCTATTCAAGTATTAAATCGCAGTTTCTATGCCTTGAGGGACACCCTGACCCCGGTAATTGTTGCCGCTATTACCATTGGTTGCAATATTTATCTTTCTATTAATCTATCTGCCGGGCCTATGGGGTACAAAGGCCTGGCTCTGGCCTATTCGCTGGCCGGTATATTAAGCCTGGTTTTACTGCTGGCTATATTAAGACTTAAGGTCGGTAAATTGGGGGGGAACAAAATACTGCTTAGTTTAACTATTTCTATAGGGGCTTCCCTCTTAATGTATGGGGTAGTCAGGCAAGTAATGAATTACCTTTTGGCTACTCTGGGGCTCGCCTTCAAGCTTAACCTGCTCATAAGCGTTAGTACAGGTATTATGCTGGGAGCATTGCTCTATGCAGTTATTATATATTTGTTTAAACTGGAAGAAAGTGAA
>JAQUGU010000082.1 GCA_028683995.1 Syntrophomonadaceae bacterium
CAGGAGAAAAATAACGTAACCTGGCTGGAATATGAACTCATCGAAAACAACCCGACCGGGGAATACCGCCGGGACATGACCTGGCGTGTTTTTG
Organism: Syntrophomonadaceae bacterium; assembly: GCA_028683995.1. GTDB lineage: Bacteria > Bacillota > Syntrophomonadia > Syntrophomonadales > Syntrophomonadaceae > UBA4844. The sequence goes on from JAQUGU010000082.1 coordinate 95, forward strand.
ACGAAAAAGCAAATCGACTGGCCAATCTGCTGCTCAAAAGGGGAATTAAAAAGGGAGATAAGGTAGCGATTCTGTTAATGAATTGTTTGGAATGGCTGCCCATTTATTTTGGCATATTAAAGGCTGGTGCCATTGTGGTCCCGTTAAATTTCCGCTATACAGCAGAGGAAATCAAATACTGCCTGGATTTGTCGGACAGCACAGCCTTGATTTTTGGACCTGAATTTATTGACCGGATGGAATCAATTATCAACCAGATTCCCAAAGTTAAAACCATCTTTTATGCGGGGGAAAACCGGCCTCTTTTTGCGGAAAGCTATGACCGGATTACGGCCAACTGTTCTTCGGAAGCTCCACCGGTTAGACTAACTGATGATGATGATGCGGCAATATATTTTTCATCGGGGACGACCGGATTTCCCAAAGCAATATTGCATAACCACGGCAGTTTAATGTCTTCAGCATATACGGAGCAAGCTCACCATGGCCAAACCCGGGAGGACAACTTTTTATGCATACCGCCGCTTTATCATACCGGTGCCAAAATGCACTGGTTTGGCAGCCTTATTTCAGGAAGTAAAGCGGTATTACTGCGCGGGGTTAAGCCGGAATGGATCCTTAAAACCGTATCCAAAGAAAAAATTACCATTGTCTGGCTCCTGGTTCCCTGGGCCCAGGATATTCTGGATGCCATTGAAAGAGGAGACGTAAATTTGGATGATTATGAGCTGTCCCAGTGGAGGCTCATGCATATAGGGGCTCAGCCGGTTCCGCCCAGTCTGATTCGCCGTTGGAAAAAGTATTTTCCGGATCATCTCTATGATACAAATTACGGCCTGAGTGAATCGATTGGTCCTGGATGTGTTCATTTAGGTACGGAAAACATACACAAAGTTGGGGCCATAGGCATTCCCGGTCACAATTGGCAGGTTAAGATCGCTGATGGGAATGGAAATACCGTTTCTCCTGGACAGGTTGGCGAACTGGCAGTTAAGGGTCCGGGGGTTATGAAGTGCTACTACAAAGACCCGGAAGCAACAGCGGCAATAATTAAGGATGGCTGGCTATTTACAGGGGATATGGCCCGCAGGGACGAAGACGGTTTTATTTATTTGGTGGATCGGAAAAAAGACGTGATTATCAGTGGGGGAGAGAATCTGTACCCGGTACAGATCGAAGATTTCCTGCGTGCTCATAAGGCCATAAAGGATGTAGCGGTTATCGGTTTGCCTGACAAACGCTTAGGTGAAATAGCAGCGGCTATCATAGAATTAAAACCAGGTCATCGCTGTACGGAAGAAGAGATAAGCAAGTTTTGTGCTCCCATGCCGCGTTATAAGCGTCCTCGGGCCATTATTTTTGATAAAGTGCCGCGCAATCCTACCGGTAAAATTGAAAAACCACGCTTACGGGAAAAATACGGCGCCTCCAGTTTAGTGGCAGCTCTCACCGAAAGTTAACCCAACTACCTGGGAAGCATCTGTTAGGCAGTAGCATAAGAGGCTATGTTTATTGAAAGCACGGCCTCTTTTTTTATGCCCGATACGGTCCAAAATAAGATTGTGTAAAACAAATGGGGAGATAAAAAAAGAAAAAAGGAACAAAACGGATCATCACCCCAGGATGACCCTTTGTCGTAGTGTAAAGAGAACGATTACTCTAAGCCCTTCATTACTACTATTCTTAAAGGCAGCCGTAGTTCTTCGAACCATATCTTCGACCATCTGAGACCCGGAAAGGTCTTTTTTTATTCTCTGCGTAAAAAGGTGCAGCTCACCATTATTTGAGGTTATTCATCATTTATAACTTTTTCGTAACCATTTTTAAGTATTTTGTAACGCAATTAGCAAAAAAAATTGTTATTGTTATAAAAAAGGACATGCTTTAGGCGTCGTGGGATACTGAAGAATATTGGACGGAGAGTGAAATCAAGCAGTGGAACGGGATGGAAGGAATCAACTCGATGCCCGACGTTATATGCCGGGATTGGATGGACTGCGGGCTCTGGCGGTGCTGGCGGTGATTGCCTACCACTTGCACCTGCCCTGGGCTCCGGGAGGTCTATTAGGGGTATGCATATTTTTTGTTCTGTCCGGTTACCTGATTACAGACATTTTGGTTGCCCAATGGCAGTTTTCCGGGGGCTTGAATCTGAAGGAATTCTGGCTGGGCCGGGCCCGGCGGTTGCTGCCGGCACTGTTTGTCATGCTGGCCGGCGTAATCGTCTGGCTCTCTTTCTGCGATCCCGGGGGGCTGTCATCATTGTGGAATGATGTTATTGCGGTGGTATTCTATATCAGCAACTGGTGGCTGATCTTTCATCAGGTTTCTTACTTTGCCAGTTTCGGACCTCCTTCGCCATTAGGGCACCTCTGGTCCTTAGCCATAGAGGAACAGTTTTATTTGCTCTGGCCTTTGTTGTTATGGCTGGGGCTGCGTTACATTCCCCGGCGGGGCCGCCTGATCCGGCTGATCATGGCTTTGGCTTTTATTTCGGCCATCTCCATGGCCATTATTTATCAACCTGGCATGGATCCCAGCCGGGTTTACTACGGAACCGATACCCGCTGTTTTGCTCTGCTGATCGGCGCGGCCCTGGCACTGATATGGCCCAGTCGCAGGCTGTCGGCTGATTTGCCCCCCCGACGTCGCCTATTTCTTGATGCAGCCGGGGGAGCTGCGCTGCTGGCTGTGCTAGTAATGATCTGGCAGAACAATCAATATCAGACTTTTCTATACTATGGCGGGCTTTTTCTTTTCGCAATCATCTCGGCGGTCCTGGTGGCAGTGCTGGCTCATCCGGCCAGCCGTCTGGGCAGGGTTTTTGGCATGCAGCCATTACGATGGCTGGGGGTTTGCTCGTATGGAATTTATCTCTGGCACTACCCGGTAATCATTCTGACCAGTCCGGGGTTCAATACAGAGGGACTGAGTATTGTTCTGGCGGGGGAACAAATGCTGTTGAGTATTCTTCTGGCAGCGGTTTCGTGGTATTTTATTGAAGAACCGATCCGTCACGGCAAGTGGAAAAAGCAGTGGAAGCGTTTGCCCATCGTATTAAGACAACTCCCCAGGTTATTGGGAGCGCATGGTAAGGCTGCCTCAACCAGTATTATATTAATCATGTTTGTATTTGTATCGGTGGGAAGCGGATGTTCATTGATCAGTCATACCCATCAGCAGAGTATACCACCCCGGGCGGCCGCTAAAACGGAGCAAACGGTCAAGCCTGTCGCAACCCAAGTACAGGAAAGCAAGGATAATGAAACCGAGAGCCAGGCCGGCACGGAGGCGGCAAATGAGGATCCAGACAAAAGGGATGTATTTACTGGGAAAGGAGTTACGGCTATCGGTGATTCAGTCATGGTGGAAGTTGGCCCGGCATTGCAGGAGCTTTTTCCGGACATTGTAGTGGATAGCAAAATTGGCCGGCAGATGTATCAGGCGCCCCAGGTCATAAAAAATCTTAAAGATCAAGGAATGCTGGGAAATACGGTTATTATCGAGCTGGGAGCAAATGGTGCGTTTACGGAAAAACAGTTTGCGGATATACTGGAATTGCTGGGAAAAGACCGGCAGATTGTGCTGATTAATACCCGGGTTCCGAAACCGTGGGAAAGTGTGGTCAACAAACTTCTGGCCCAGACTGCCGATGACAATTCAAATATAAAACTGGTGGATTGGTATACCGCCAGCAGCGGCCATAATGAATATTTTTACTCGGACGGAGTGCACCTGCAACAAGCCGGTCTCCAGGCCTATGCGTCGCTGGTGGTCGATGCGGTTAACCCTTGAACTTAAAAGATGTATAAATTACTGATACGGGAGTGGAGATATCCGATGAACGAAATAAAAACGAAAGTTCTGGTTGTTGAAGATGAAGAGCCCATCAGACGTTTTATCACCCTTAATCTCAGTGCGGCCGGTTATGAAATTGGCGAAGCGGATACGGGGGAGAAAGCGCTGGCCATGTTGGGGAGCTTTACACCTGAAGTTATCGTGCTGGATTTGATGCTGCCGGGAATCGACGGATTGGAAGTCTGCCAGCAGGTCCGGGAAAAGATGCCTGAGACGTTTGTGATCATGCTGACGGCCAAAGGGCAGGATACCGATAAAATTCTCGGCCTCGAACTAGGAGCCGACGATTATATGGTCAAACCGTTTAATCCCATTGAATTAACCGCGCGAATCAAGGCCATGTTAAGGCGCAGCCCCCATTTCAAGGCGGGACATGATATACTGGCATGCGATGATCTGTTGCTGGACCTCGCTGCCAATAAATTTTTTAAAAACCATAGTGAAATCGAATTAACGCCGACCGAATTCGCTTTGCTGAAGATGTTTATGGAAAATCAGGGCAAGGCGCTGGAACGCAATGAGATGTTGAATGTCGTCTGGGGAGAGAATTATTATGGCGATACCAAAACCCTGGACGTGCATATCAGACGGTTACGGGAAAAGCTGGAAGATAATCCCTCGGAGCCTGAATACATAAAAACAGTTTGGGGCCGCGGCTATCGATGGCAAGCCGGAGCCCGCAGGAGCACGCCATGAAGGGAATCAGATTAAGGCTGACGGTCATTTTTATGATCGTTATTATTTGCACCGTTGCGATTTTGGAAATACTGCTTATTTATATCGTCAGGCAGAATTACTATAACAGTCTGGAAGGAAGTTTGCACAATCAGATAAAGATTTGCGCGGACATGTATTCCAAATATTATGGTGATACCTCGCTGCAGGATAATGTGCTTTATAATGTTGATACATTTTGGAACCAGAGCAATGCCGAAGTGCAGATTGTCGATCAAGACGGCAATATTATCATGGATTCCCAGGGCATCATTTCAACGGAGACAGCCGGCAGCGACATCAAAGAAGCTTTGGACGGCAAAAATGGGAGTTGGATAGGAACCGTAAACGGGCAAAAAGTCATGACCGTTGCCAATCCACTGAAATCAGGCGACAAAGTCGTTGGTGCCCTGCGATTTGTCGCCTCGTTAAGCGCCGTTGACCAGGATATTTTGAAAACCGAAGAGATTTTTATCCTGATCGGTTTGTTGGTAATCCTCATCGTTGGTTCGGTGAGTGCCCTTTTAGCCAACACCATTGTGGTGCCCTTGCAGGAAATTACCTCTGTGGCGCAAAAGATGGCCAGGGGCAATTTCCAAATCAAAAGCCAGAAAAAGCGTGACGATGAGATCGGTAAACTTTCCGACACTTTGAATTACCTGGCTGATGAAATCGTTAAAAAAGAACAGCTTAAAAACGACTTTATTTCTTCCGTGTCTCATGAACTGCGAACCCCCCTGACCTCCATTAAGGGCTGGGCGATTACGTTACAGAGTGAGAAATTTCAGCAGAAAGAAATGCTTAACGATGGCCTGAATATCATTGCCCAAGAGTGCGACCGGCTGACCCGGATGGTAGAAGAACTTTTGGATTTCTCCAAGTTTGTCTCCGCCAGAATCAAACTCAACCCGGAAGAAGTAAATCTGATGGATCTGTGCCAGCATTTGGGCAAACAGCTGACCCCGCGGGCCATGCGGGAAAATATTGAGTTTACCGTTGCCTATCCTGAAAACATGCCCCCTATTTATGCGGACGCAAACCGGCTGAAACAGTTGTTTATTAATATTTTGGATAATGCCTTTAATTTCAATCATGCGGGAGGCTACGTCCGTTTTAAAGCGGAAATGCAGGATCAAAGTTTTAAATTTACCATCTCTGACAGCGGTTGCGGCATCGGTGCCGATGAACTGCCCAGTGTAAAAGAGAAGTTCTATAAAGGTAAAAGCTCGCTATCGAAAAACGGCATCGGGCTTTCCATTTGCGAGGAGATCGTTACCCTTATGAAAGGCAAACTGGAAATCATGAGCGAGCTAAACCAGGGCACCGATGTGGTGATTATTTTACCTAAAGGGGAGAGGGCCGATGCTTAAGAAATACCAGCTTTTACCGGCATTATTTCTTCTTCTTTTAGTGGGCGGATGCGCCCATCCTTCCTGGACTACGGCAGGGAAGATTGTTCCGCCCCTATATGAGGTTTGTCCGCTGGAGGGAAAATGGTCAGTGATCGAGGAACTGGGTTCCGATGGGTATTCCGGCCAGACCAGCCTGGAGGCCGCAGGCAGTTTGCTTCAATTTAGCAGGGAAGCTGCGATATTAAGCAGCAATGTCTGGAACCAACCTGCCTATAAAATCAAGAAGGTAAATGCAACCGATTATTTAATGACCAGATATACCGTCCTGGACAGCGAACTGGCATTGACAAGCGAAAAGGTCGAGGTGGTTACCGTATTTGCAGACTCCAATTATCTGGGCGAATTTATGAAAATTGACGATGCCACCGTGGTTTCCTTTGTTCAGAATAAAGTGCTGCTGCTCCATAAAATCGCCGCTCATGCCGATGATCCCCGGTCGATTGCCAACGCCAGTATTGATGATACCGATCAGTATAATAAAACCGGGGTTTCAGGCATTTTTATCGGACTGAAAATACCGTCCCATCAAGACTATATTTACAAGACGGTTTGGATCGCGGCGGACGATAAAAAACTTCATCCGGTGCTAAGCAGGAATGATATATATTTCCCGCGAAAAAGCGGTTTCTGGGAACTGCAGGTAAAACAAGGAAATAACAGAGCAGCATTATCCGCCCATAACATGGCGGAAAAAGACCTGGCGGCTACAGAAAAAGTATCTACTAAAACCGCATCATCCGTTTCGGAGAGCATAGTCATCGATTATATCGGCAATGATTATGTCGCCATAGAGAACAATACTGGCGGTATAACCAGACTGCAGGTTTTACCGGTGGATAAACTATCATCGGCGATCGGTATCAAAGTTTTAGATTTGCTGGGGCCGGCGGGATTAAAAGCGTATCACGGCGCCAGGGAACAAGCGGTGCAAACCTTGTATAGCCAGGGAATTGCTTCGATAAATGCGGATATAAACGAGGACAATTATGGACTGACACGAAAAAACGGCCATTGGTATCTGCGGGGAAGAGTAAATTATTACGGCAACAATGCTCCCGGGATCATGGAGTTTGATATAAAATTACTTCCCCCCGCGAAATTGGTATTTTACGATGCGTTATATCCCGGTTGGCAGAGTATAAAGGATCGGGTCCCTAATGCGCTGGATGCGTTTGCTTCTCCCAACAAGGATATCGTGGTGGTTAAAACCAAAAGCAAATTGTATATCTTCAGCATCAACGGCGAACAGCTGAACAGTATCCCCCTGGGAGAAATTGCCCTAGATGAAGGAACAACGATTATAATGGCCGAGTGGGCTACCGGGTTTTACGTGGATGATTGGGAGAAGAATTTTCTAACCAACGGCGCGAGCGTGCTGGAGAAGTGAACGCCATATTTCCCGCCAGCGC
>JAQUGU010000083.1:0-5931 GCA_028683995.1 Syntrophomonadaceae bacterium
GAGGCAAAGAATAATATAGCCCCGTTCATGTCTTCCGGATACCCTACCCGTTTCATGGGAAATAACCGGTTTAGTTTATCCATTTTGCCTGCCGCCTCCAGGCGGTTAATTTCACCTTGTAACATGGGTGTTATTATATGTGAAGGGCAAAGGCAATTAACCCTGACTACCGGGCCCAGGTCTGCTGCCATAGCCCGGGTAAGGTTTACCACCCCCCCTTTCATGGCACAGTAGGCGGTAGACTGGTATGCACCTAAAGTACCAAGTATGGAGGCGATGTTTATAATGCTGCCTCCACCACTTTCCTGCATTAAGGGCACCATTACCTGTGATACCTCAAAAACGCTGCGCAGGTCAATACGATACATCTGGTCAAAATCCTCCATAGTTGTCTCCAGGAATGGCTTGCGCATAGCTGACCCCGCATTATTAACCAGGATATCCAGGCCACCCCATTCACTTTTGACCAAATCACGTATTTTTTCAATATCAGCCCGGATGGTTACATCACCTGGACAGGCCAGGGCAGTTCCACCCTTTTGCTTTATTTCTGCTACCGTCTCTTCCAAAGGCTCTGAACGTCTTCCCGTAACCAGTACCCGACAGCCGTTTTCAGCCAGGGCAATGGCTGCCCCTTTTCCAATCCCAGTACCTCCACCAGTAACTACAGACACTTTTCCCTCTAGTTTCATCCCCTTAAACCCCCTTACATTTCTATATCTACCATCCAATTCTGCAACCACCATAAATTTCCCTTTTTAAGCTGCGCTTTTATGCCGGTGATTTCTAGAAATTCAGGTTATTAATAAATTTCTCCTGAAAACCGGGGTAGTGAGCCAACTCTATACATTGAATCTTATCCTGCAATATTCTGGCTTCCCGGCGTTTTTTATCAGAGAGCAGAGCCAGCGTGGCTCCCTGGGCGGCGGCATTACCGATGTTAACCACCTTTGCAGGGTCAACCGACGGAATCATTTTAATCAGCATGGCGTTCTTGGGGTCTATATAACTACCAAAAGCACCAGCCATATAGATGTTCTCCAGTTGCTGCAGGCTTACTCCGGCTTCCTCTATTACAATATCTATTGCCGTTCGTAAGGCTGCTTTGGCCAGTTGTATTTGCCTGATATCCTCCTGGTTCAGTACTATTGATGTGCCTGCCCCACCATCCAGTAATACAATTTCCATACCCCGTTCACTACCTCTGGTAACCCATTGCTCAGTTGCTTTGCTGGCAATTATACCTTTACCATCTATGTATCCTGCCTTCAACATGCAGGCTATCAGGTCGATAAGAGCCGACCCGCAAATACCATTTGTTACTTGAGAACCGGGAATATGGAATTGCAGCTTACCATCACTGTCTAAATCCACCCGGTCTATTATACCTGCACCTGCCCGCGCTCCAGAGCTAATTCCCCCACCCTCAAAGGCTGGACCGGCAGCAGCAGAAGCAGCAAAGAATTGTCCTCTCTTGCACAACACCACCTCACCATTAGTACCAACATCGATAAAGAGGTAGATACCTGCTTTCCGCGACTGCAGTGTAAGCAGCCCTCCTATGGTATCAGCACCGATAAAACCGCCGGCCTGAGGAAGAATGTAGACCATAGCGTTATCGCCGGCAGTAAAACCGAGCTCGCGGGCGCTGAAGTTTAGCTCATCCACAACTACTCCGCTATAGGGTGCAGCAGCAAAACCAGACGGGTTTATGCCCAACAGCAAATGCAGCATAACCGGGTTTCCTACAACTGCAAAATCAAAAATATCATCCGGACTTACTTCTGCCTCCCTCTGCAATTCTTCGATAGCTGCGTTTATATTATTTATTAGGACCTGGTGCAAACGGGTTAGCCCATCAGGATTATCCAGGCAATAACTAATCCGGGATATAATATCAGCACCGTATACCCGCTGCATATTAGTTTTAGCAGTCATAGCCCTGGCTTTACCATCCTGCAAGTCTACCAGGGCTGCAAAAAGGCTGGTACTGCCCAGATCCAGGACTATTCCATAAGCACTTTTTTCTTCCCGGCTAATAGCTCTTACCAGCTGCATGTCAAAAACCAGACCATAAAGCTCCAAAGCAGGACGACCTACCCGATCCAGGCTGGACAATTCATTCCAGTTGCTGCTGCCAAGCTGCAGCATTAACCCGGGCAAAGCCCTGTTAATACGACGTTGTAGAGGAAGTGGAGCTTCTTTATCCAACCCTGATATAAATATTTGGCGGCGTTCAACCCGGGGCGGTAAATTATGTATTTCTTTAAAAAGTCTAACCTTTACATCAGAACCAAAGTCACCATAATGCAGGTAAACATCTACCGCTTCATTGACGTAACAATAGCAGGCTAATCTATCCCCAGTTTTAATTTCTTCTGCCAGCAGGTACTCTCGTTCCTGCTCACTAATCTCATTTACCTGCCCCTCGATGCGCACCTTACACTTACCGCAGGTACCCCGACCGCTGCACGAACCTGCAACATCAATGCCATTAGCGGCCATACTATGCCAGAGATTAACTCCGGTAAAGGTATAGTATTCATAATCGCTACCATCCGGATAAATAAGTCTGATTTTTACTTTTTCCACTATAAGATCACCTGCCCGTCCCGGCCAGTATTCTATGGGGGTGGGTGTAGATATTAAACCGCTCACCCCGGGCAAAGCCCAGGACAGTAATTCCGGATTTTTGAGCTATTTCCTGAGCCAGGCTGGTTACCGCTGCCCGGGAAACAATCAGTTGTATACCCATAGCTACCAGTTTTTGAATGATTTCATGACTAACCCGTCCGCTACTTAAGAATATTTTATCGCAGCAACTTATCCCGTTTAATAAACAATATCCATACAACTTATCTACTGCATTATGCCTACCGATATCCTCCCGACTTACCAGTAAACCTTCCTGATTAGCTAAACTCATAACGTGCACTCCTCCAGTTTGCTTATGCAAATCAGAGATATTAAGATGCGCTTGCATCAACCAGCTAAGCTTCGCAGCCGGACAATGGATATCCGGAGTATTTCGAATATGGTTCTGCACCGGGGGCCGGGAAATAAGACTTACATTTATAGTGGTATCGTCAATCTCTATCTTTTTAATATCGCCACTACTTGAAACCTGACCCTCTATAAGTAGATGGCCGGTAAGTAATTCTTCGAGGTGAGAAGGGGTGCAACAAATATTTTTATAGAAAACTTCATTAACATAAACATTAAAACACTCTTCATTTATTATTACATCCCGAAACTCCTCTATGCCTTTCTCTGGTGAATACCTGTGGATTAAGCGATATACCGTTTCCTCACTCAAATCCGGTCCACCTCCAATGCCTTTTTAAAAGTATGCAACACTGACCTGTAGAATATAAAAAAAGGCGGCCCCAAGCCGCCTCTTTTTCCATTATGTTTATTCCGCTTTAGTTTCAGCCATTAGGGCAAATGCAAATATAAACACCCATACCATTGACGCAAGAAACGCAACTAAAGCTCCGTTCACATCTCCGCTACTAGCCAACTGTTTATTGCCCATACTGTACATAATGTTAAAACCTACTAGTCCTACTCCGGTCAGAATAAAAATTATCTTTTTAAACCCGGCCGATAACTCGAACTTCTTGGACCAGCTGCAAAACTTGACGAATATAAAAATTCCCAGTAATACCATTAAGAAGGTAAACAGTGGATTGCCCCAGATTCCCGGTGCCGCGGATCCTGCTGAGCCGAATAATGCCAACACTTTTTTCCCCCCCCTCTCCCTTCTTTTATTAAAAATATTGTATTACTTAACTATTACTAAAACAAGGGAGCTTAGCACCCCATGGGTACAACACATTCAAGCACTTTCCCTGTCCTATCAAGTAGTTATTCTCTATATATGATTAATTTCCTTCTTTAAAAACATAATTTTTGATAAAAATAGTGTTTCCACTACAAAAACCCTTAAATCTCTTATTTGCAATTCCAGCAAAGCTTTACAAGCCGCCTTTAATTAATTATAATGGATTCTGCGTGTAAAAGAAATAAAGTAAGTAAATCAGATAGTCGCAGGCCTTTTTGGCCTGAGGAAAGTCGGAGCTCCACAGGGCAGGGTGCTGGATAACGTCCAGTGGGGGTGACCCCAAGGCAAGTGCCACAGAAACAAACCGCCGAGAACGGAGATCAGAGGTCGGAAGTCAGAAGTCGGAAATTTTCTGTGTGACGGATTCTGGCCTCCGTTTTCGGTAAGGGTGGAAAGGTGAGGTAAGAGCTCACCAGCATTTAGGTGACTAAATGGCTCGGTAAACCCCACCCGGAGCAAGACCTAATAGGGGAACAATGAAGTAGCCCGCTTCGTTCCCGGGTTGGTCGCTAGAGGTGCCAGGTAACTGGCATCCCAGATAGATGGCTATCAAATACAGAACTCCGCTTATAGATTTACTTGCTTCGTAAAAAAACCGCCTTTATGGCGGTTTTTTTTACTTTTGACGTCCCCATGCCCCTATATTCCATAATTCTAATTTGATTTCCTCGACAATTATGTTATATTTTGGGGAAGAATCATTATAAAGGCGGTATTATATTAATGAAGATTAACGATACGCAGATGCTGTATGTCCTTCAGCATATGATAGAAAACCCCTATATGGGTGTTCTGTACATTGACACCAATTGTCGAGTGATCCTGGTTAACCAAACCTTTGCTGATATACTGGAGATGGATCGAGAATCTCTGCTTGGCAAACATGTTAACGAAGTAATACCCCGCTCGCGCCTACCCTACACCATACTAAACGGCGAAACCAACCTCTGCGAACTTTGTTGCGTAAATCATAAGGAAATGGTATCTATGCGCGTGCCTATTATTAATGACGGGGAAATAGTAGGGGCTATGGCAAAAACCCTCTTCCTGGACATGGAAGCGGCACGAATCATGGTGCAACACATGACCAGCCTGCAGAACACTACCCCGGTTGAAAAGCGCGGTAAATACTATTGCAAATATACACTAAATGATATTATTGGTAGCAGCCAAAATATTGTGCGGATTAAAACCCTCTGTGCCCAGGTAGCCAACAATGTATCAAATGTTTTAATTATTGGCGAAAGTGGAACCGGCAAGGAACTATTTGCCCACGCCATACATAGCAGCGGCTACCGCCGCAATTTCCCTTTTGTACGCATCAATTGTGCCTGTATTCCCGAGAACCTCCTGGAATCGGAGTTATTTGGTTATGAGGAAGGTTCTTTTACTGGAGCTAAAAGGGGTGGAAAAACCGGGAAAATTGAGCTCGCCCATGGGGGAACTATTTTCCTCGATGAAATAGGCGAATTGCCACTCATGATGCAGGCCAAATTATTAAGCTTTCTTCAAGAAAGAGAATTTGAACGCATTGGGGGCAGTGAACTGATACCGTCTGATGTCCGGATAGTAGCCGCTACCAATACTGATTTGGTAGCGGCCATAGCCCAGGGTACTTTTAGAGAAGACCTTTATTATCGCCTCAATGTGGTATCAATTCTCATACCTCCACTTAAAAATAGGCCGGACGATATTGAAATCCTGGTAAAACATTTTATTAACAAGATTAATCAAAAGCTAGGTACAGCAATAGAAGGTTTGGATGAAGAATCTCTTTCCCTGTTAAAATCCTATGAATGGCCGGGTAATATAAGAGAACTGGAGAACTTGATTGAGCGAGCTATTAATCTGGCCGGCCTGGATAGGCAGAAAATCATACAAGCCCGGTATTTACCTACCCTGCAATCCCGAAGATTTTCAAACCGTCCCTCAAAGCTCTCTCTCAACCAGGCTATTGAAGATTTAGAATACCAGATGATTAAGGAGACACTGAAGAATAATAATTTTAATAAGGCGGCAACGGCAAGGTCGCTGGATATTCATCCATCTGTTTTATATCGCAAGTTAAAAAAATATGAAGTTGTTTA
>JAQUGU010000083.1:6031-7421 GCA_028683995.1 Syntrophomonadaceae bacterium
CATTTACAGGTATACCTAGCATTTATTGGGGGAGGTGGTATTATACTGCAGCAGTTTAAGCGGCTTATTATTGCATAGCATGTTTAGCGCATGCTAAATTTACTTTTATTTTATTAAATCATTATCAAAATATTACCCCCTCAGGTTTTGGTCGTAATTAAGGAAGGAGTGTTTTTTTTTGAAGGATGTAGTAATCGTAAGCGCATGCCGAACTGCCATTGGCAAGTTTCTTGGCAGTCTTAAAGATGTGCCGGCAAAAAATCTTGCCATTACTGTAGGAAAAGCGGCTGTAGAAAGAGCCGGTATATCTGCGGATATAATTGATGAAATTGTAATGGGTGAAGTCTACCCCCATATGCAGGGCTCACTTCCAGCCCGCCAGGTTGGCCTGGGAGTAGGTCTACCGGTTAGAAGTAATGCCTGTAATGTAAATCAAAACTGTGCTTCCGGAATGCGGGCTCTGGATATTGCCTGCACCAATATAATGGCCGGTAAAACTGATATAGCACTGGTAGTTGGGGTAGAGAATATGAGCGCTGCTCCTTATATGATACCCAAAGGCAGGTCGGGATACCGGATGGGGCCAGGTACAATTGAAGATGCCATGCTGCATGATGGTCTGGTTGATGGGTTGGTTCCAGGCCATATGGGACTTACGGCCGAAAATATTGCTGAACAATATGGAATTACCCGCCTGGAGTGTGATGAACTCGCACTTCTCAGCCACCAACGTGCCACCCAGGCAGTAAAAGAAGGTACCTTCAAAGCTGAAATTATTCCCATAGAAATAAAATCCAGAAAAGGTGTCAGTTATTACGAAACTGACGAACATATGATTCCCGATGCCAGCATGGAATCCATGGGTAAGCTGCGCCCAGCTTTTAAGAAAGATGGGGTGGTAACTGCTGCCAATGCCTCCGGCATAAACGATGCTGCAGCAGCGGTAGTAGTTATGTCCAAGGATAAAGCGGTTGAACTAGGTATAAAACCGTTAATGAAGATGATAAATATTGTGGCTGAGGGGGTTGCCCCGGAAGTTATGGGGCTGGGTCCGGCGGTTGCCATTCCTAAAGGCTTAAAACAAGCCGGATTAAAATTTGAGGATGTTGATTACTGGGAAATTAATGAGGCCTTTGCTCCACAATTCCTGGGTGTAGGACGGATGCTCAAAGAAGACTTTGATATAAAGTTGGATATGGAAAAATGTAACCTCAATGGCTCTGGTATAGCCCTGGGTCACCCGGTAGGCTGCACTGCTTTGCGAATTATAGTCTCCCTGTATTATGAACTGGAAAGACAGGGTAAGACCATTGGCGGCGCCTCACTTTGCGTAGGTACCGGACCGGCACTGGCTTCACTCTGGACCAGAGACATATAGTAATTATTGAAG